>NZ_JBEZFH010000061.1:0-35083 GCF_040649355.1 Sphaerisporangium sp. NPDC049002
CCGTGGTGTTCGGCGTCGTCGCGCTGGTGCTGTCGTTGCTGCTGGCCCTGTACAACCACATCCTCGGAGACAGAGCCGCAGGTGCGTGCCCCCGCCACGGCGGTACACGCCGGGGGTGAGGTCGCGCAGCAGCACCCGGGCGACGCCGGCGGCGATGCCGATGCGCCCCCACGGCGAGACGAACAGCAGCCAGCCGGCCAGCACCCACCACCAGGACACGGCAGGAGCCCACGGGAAGGAGACGAGGTTGTTCAGCGTGGCGATGCCGATGATCCAGCGCATGCCGCCCACGGTGAGCAGCGGCACCATGAGCGCCGCCTGCGCCAGGGCGGCGCGGCGCGGCACCGGTGCGACCGTACGGGCCACCGCCGCCACCTCGGGCGTGTCCATCGCGGAAAGGCGCGCCGCGAGCGCCCCCAGCGTGGGGTTCTCGTAGACGTCGTTGACCGAGGCACCCGGGTACCGGGTGCGCAGGGCCGACACCAGCCGGGCCACGGCGAGGCTCGTGCCGCCCTGGGCGAAGAAGTCGGCGTCACGGTCGCCGGTGTCCGCCCCGAGGATCTCCGACCACTGCCGCGCCACCCAGCCCTCGGTGCCCGACAGCCCGGCCGTGGACGCCGAGCCGGGGTCCGCGGCGCCGGTCAGCGGCCAGGGGAGGGCGTCGCGGTCGATCTTCCCGGACGTGCGCGTCGGCAGGGCGTCCACGAGCGCGATCCTCGGGACCAGCGCGGCGGGAAGCGCCTCGGCCAGCCGGTCGCGGGCGGTCGCCTGGTCGAAGTCCTCGCCGGGCACGACGTAGCCGACGAGGAGCTGGTGCCCCGAGGCGGTCGTGCGGACCGCCGCGGCGGCTCCGGCCACCCCCGGAAGCGCCTGGATCGCGGCGTCGACCTCTCCGAGCTCGATGCGCCGCCCGCCGAGCTTGATCTGCTCGTCGGCCCTGCCGGCGAAGACCAGGCCCTGCGGCTCAGCCCTCACCAGGTCGCCGCTGCGGTAGGCGCGCTCCCAGCCGAGGGACGGCAGCGGGGCGTACTTCTCGCGGTCCTTCTCGGGGTCGAGGTACCGGGCCAGGCCGACCCCGCCGATGACAAGCTGGCCCGTCTCGCCCATGGCGACGGGCTCGCCGTCCTCGTTCACGACGGCGAGGTCCCAGCCGTCGAGGGGCAGGCCGATGCGGATCCGTCCCTGGCCGGGCAGCGGGGCCGCGCACGCCACGACGGTGGCCTCGGTCGGGCCGTAGGTGTTCCACACCTCGCGTCCCGGCACGGCCAGCCGCTCGGCCAGCTCGGGCGGGCACGCCTCCCCGCCGAAGATCAGCAGGCGCACGTCGTCCAGGGTCTCGACCGGCCACAACGCGGCCAGCGTCGGCACGGTCGACACGATGGTGATGCCCCTGTCGGTCAGCCAGGGGCCGAGGTCCATGCCGGTACGTACGAGCGCGCGGGGCGCGGCGACCAGGCAGGCGCCGTGCCGCCACGCGAGCCACATCTCCTCGCAGGAGGCGTCGAACGCCACCGACAGGCCCGCCAGGACGCGGTCCCCGGGGCCGATCGGCTCCTCCGGCAGGAACAGGCGGGCCTCGGCGTCCACGAAGGCCGCCGCGCTGCGATGGGTCACGGCCACGCCCTTCGGCCGGCCGGTCGACCCGGACGTGAAGATGATCCACGCGTCGTCGTCCAGGCCCGGAGGCCCCGGGCGTCCCGAGCCGGCCGGGGAGGAGCCGCGCGGGGTGATCGAGCGTCCCTCGCCGACGACCGCGCGGACGCCCGCCTCGGAAAGGACCAGCTCGGCCCGCTCCTCGGGATCGTCTGCGTCGACCGGGACGTACGCCGCGCCGGCGGCCAGGACGCCGAGGATGGCGACGTAGAGGTCGACCGTGCCCGAGGGCACCCGGACTCCGACGCGGTCGCCGGGGCCCACCCCCGCCCGCCGGAGCCGCCCGGCCAGCAGCTCCGTCTCGGCGCTCAGGCCCTCGTAGTCGAGGCTGGTCACCCCGTCGTCGAGCGCGGGCTCGCGGGGGTGCAGGCGGGTGGTCGCGGCGAGGATGTCCAGCAGCGTCCGGGGCGCCGCGGCCGCGTCTCCCGACAGGAACACGGCGGGCGCCGGGCGATCGGCCGTGGCCTCGCGGCCGGGCGAGCGGAGGTCGCGGCCGTACGTGCCCTCGGGCTCCTCGCCGGTTGTGGGGCCGGTCGTGGGGCCGGTCGTGGGGCCGGTCGTGGGGTAGGTCGTGGGGCCGGTCGTCTCGTCGGTGGCGTCGTGTGGCGGACGGCCCGGCTCGGTCTCGGTCGCGGATGGACGCACGTTCTCTCCCCTGAATGCCCGGACGTTGGTCTGGGTCTTCGTCGTGGCCCCAGGAGATCGCGGGATCACCATGCTCCGGTTCCGAAACGGCCCGACGTCATGCCGTGGGCATCGTAAGATCCTAACTCTCGACGTGTTACGGCCTATTCCTGGTTACTTTCCGTACATCTGCGCGTCGCCTCCGGGTCACCCCTCCGGTGGTCACTCGCCACGACGCGCGCGGGCACGGCGCTTGCCCTCGTGCATCGCCTGGACGCGGGCCACCGGGATCGTGTGCCCCTCCTCGACCAGGTCGTCCGGCAGCCGCTGGGGCGCGGGCATCTGCTCGGCCCAGGGATCGCCGTCGCCCAGCAGCCCCGCCGCGGTGCGGACGGTGAAGTCGGCGGGTGTGACCCGGTCGAGGTCGTCCCAGGTGACCGGGAAGGACACCGGCGTGTCCGGACGGATGCGCGGGCTGTAGGCGGCCACCACCGTCGCCCCGCCGGCCCGTGTGGAGTCGAGGAACACCTTGCCCTCGCGGTCCTCGCGGATGAAGGCCGTGGTGGCGATCGACGGGTCGACGCGCTCGGCGCGGGCGGCCAGGGCGCGGGTGGCCGCGGCCAGGTCCTCGGGCGCGATCCCCTCCTCCACGGGCACGAAGACGTGCAGGCCCTTGGCCCCGCTGGTCTTCACCGCGCCCGCCAGCCCGGCGTCGTCCAGGGCCTGGCGGACCAGGCGCGCGGCCCCGACGGCCAGCGGGAACGCGTTCTCCTCCGGCGGGTCGAGATCGAGCACGAGGTGGGTGGGGTGCTCCCCCCGGAACAGCGCCGGGTGGTACTCCACCGCCCGCTGGTTGGCGAACCACAGCAGGGTGCGGCGGTCGTCGCACAGCGCGTAGGACACCTCCCGGTGCGAGGCCTCCGCCCACACCGAGATCGTGCGCACCCACGAGGGGGTGTACTTGGGCACGTTCTTCTGCATGAACGCCGGCTGCCCCGGCCGTATGCGCATCACCGACAGCGCCCGGTCGCGCAGCACCGGGATGATGCGGTCGCGAACCGCGTCCAGGTAGTCGACCAGATCCCTCTTCGTCGCGTTCGCACCGTCGAACAGCGGCTGGCCGAGATTGGTCAGCGGCACTCCGTCCCGCGTCTCATCGCTGGTCACCCGCCCCACGATGCCCACCCGCGGGCGTGGGGTCAACAACGGCCCTGCCCGCCACACGTGCGAAACGATCACCGGGGAACGGCCGGGAAATGCAGAATCCCCAGGCCGATGACCTGGGGATCTGATGGTGGGCGATACTGGGATTGAACCAGTGGCCTCTACCGTGTCAAGGTAGCGCTCTCCCACTGAGCTAATCGCCCGTGCAAAACAGAGGTGGAGACGGGATTTGAACCCGTGTACGCGGCTTTGCAGGCCGCTGCCTCGCCTCTCGGCCACTCCACCGGGCTATGCCTCGTCTCCGCAAGGCATCTCCGAGCGGACGACGGGATTCGAACCCGCGACCCTCACCTTGGCAAGGTGATGCTCTACCAGCTGAGCCACGTCCGCATGATCGGCCGTGAACTCCCGGCCTCACGCAGAGAACTCTAGCGAATCCCGGCCAAGTCCCCAAACCGAGGGCCGCCGGCCCGCTCGGCGTACCAGGTGATCGCGGCCACGCGCCGCGGCGTCCGGCCGGGATCGCGAGGAGGATCCCACGCCGCCTCGCCGGTCTGGGGGACGGGGATCGCCTGGTCATAGGGCATGCTTCGACGCCGGTCCAAGCGTCCTTGGGTTAGCGTCGAAGCATGGTTGCGCACCACGTCGCGAGCGACGCCGACATCGCCCCGGTCGCGTCCTTGATCGCCGACCCCACGCGGGCCGCCGTGCTCACCGCGCTGCTGGACGGCCGCGCCCTGGCGGCGGGGGAGCTGGCGAGGCTGGCCGGGGTCAGCCCGGCCACCGCGAGCGCCCACCTGTCCCGGCTGCTGGCCGGCGGGCTGGTGACCGTGGTGAGCCAGGGCCGCCACCGCTACTACCGGCTGTCCGGCCCCGAGGTGGCCGAGATCCTCGAAGTGCTGGCACGGGTGAGCCCCCGACCGGCCGTACGGTCCCTGCGCCAGTCCCGCCAGGCGCGGCTGCTGGAGGAGGCGCGCACCTGCTACGACCACCTGGCGGGCCGCGCCGGGGTCGGGCTGCTCGCCGCGCTGGTCGAGGCCGGGCACCTGGTCGGCGAGGACGCCTACGAGGTCACGGCGGCGGGGGAGCAGGCCCTGGCGGAGCTGGGCGTCGACCTCGCCGGGGCGCGCGCGTCCCGGCGCGGCTTCGCGCCCGCCTGCCTCGACTGGACCGAGCGCCGGCCCCACCTCGGGGGAGCCCTCGGTGCCGCGATCACCCGCTCGCTCCTCGAACGCGACTGGTACCGGCACGGGCCGGTCAGGCGCGCGCTGGAGCTGACGGACCTCGGCAGGAAGGGGCTGGCCGCGATGTTCCCCTGTAAGGGGCTAACATCCAATACGCCAGTTACCTAAGCGAGAGAGTGACACCATGCGCGACATCGAGGTCGTGAACGTCGGTCCGGAACCACTGAGCTTCGGCGACGTCGTCAAGGTCGCCCGGCACGGTGCCGCCGTACGCCTCACCGACGAGGCGGTCACGGCCATGGCCCGCGCCCGCGCCCGTGTGGAGGAGCTCGCCGCGAGCCCCACCCCGGCCTACGGCGTCTCCACCGGGTTCGGCGCCCTCGCCACCCGCCACATCGACCCCGACCTCCGTGCCCAGCTACAGCGCTCCCTCGTACGGTCGCACGCCGCCGGGTCAGGCCCCGAGGTCGAGACCGAGGTCGTCCGCGCGATGATGCTCCTGCGCCTGCACACCCTGGCCACCGGGCACACCGGGGTGCGGCCCTCCACCGCCCAGGTCCTCGCGGGGCTGCTCAGCGCCGGGATCACCCCGGTCGTCCACGAGTACGGCAGCCTCGGCTGCTCCGGCGACCTCGCGCCGCTGTCCCACGTCGCCCTCGCCCTGATGGGGGAGGGGCCGGTGCGCGACCGCGACGGCGAGCTGAAGACCGCCCGCGAGGCGATGAAGCCGGCGGGCCTTGAGCCGGTCGAGCTGGCCGCCAAGGAGGGCCTCGCCCTGATCAACGGCACCGACGGCATGCTGGGGATGCTCATCCTGGCCCTGGACGACCTCGGGGCGCTGCTCAAGACCGCCGACGTCAGCGCCGCCATGAGCGTGGAGGCCCTGCTCGGCACCGACCGGGTGTTCGCCCCCGAGCTGCAGGCCCTGCGTCCCCATCCGGGCCAGGCGGCCTCCGCGGGGAACCTGCGGGCGCTGCTGCGCGACTCGGGGATCATGGCCTCCCACCGGGACGACTCGTGCACCCGCGTCCAGGACGCCTACTCGCTGCGCTGCGCGCCCCAGGTGGCCGGGGCCGCCCGTGACACCGCCGCCCACGCCGCCACCGTGGCGGGCTGGGAGCTGGCCTCGGCCGTCGACAACCCCGTGGTCCTCGACGACGGCCGCGTGGAGTCCAACGGCAACTTCCACGGCGCGCCGGTCGGCTACGTGCTCGACTTCCTGGCGATCGCCGTGGCCGACGTCGCCTCGATGGCCGAACGACGCACCGACCGGATGCTGGACGTCGCCCGTAGCCACGGCCTGCCCGCGTTCCTCGCCGACGACCCGGGTGTCGACTCCGGGCACATGATCGCGCAGTACACGCAGGCGGCGATCGTCTCAGAGCTGAAGCGCCTCGCCGTGCCGGCCAGCGTCGACTCCATCCCCAGCTCGGCGATGCAGGAGGACCACGTCTCCATGGGCTGGTCGGCCGCGCGCAAGCTCCGCCGCTCGCTGGACGGGCTCACGCGCGTGCTCGCCATCGAGGTCCTGACCGCCGCCCGCGCCATCGAGCTCCGCCGGCCCCACCGCCCCGCCCCCGCGACCGGCGCCGTGGTCGACGCCCTGCGCCAGGAGGTACCCGGGCCAGGCCCCGACCGCTTCCTCGCCCCCGAGATCGAGTCCGTCGTCCGCCTGGTGGCCAACGGCACCGTCCTGTCATCCGCCGAGTCCGTCACCGGCCCCCTCGCCTGAGCAGCCTCTGCAGCCTCTGAGCGGCGTCTGAGCAGCGTCTGAGTGCGGCCCCGGCGGTTCCGAAGGCGGGCGGCCGGGCGTCGTGCCCGCCGAAGATCAGGAGCCGGGTCGCTCGGGCGGCTCGGGCCGTTCAGGGCCCGCGATCTCCTCGTCATCCCTCAGCTTGCTCGCCTCGTGCTTGAAGATGCGGAGCGACTGCCCGACCGACCTGGCGGCGTCGGGCAGTCTCCTCGCACCGAAGAGCATCACGAATACCGCGGCGACGATAAGCCAGTGCCACGGGCTCAGTTCCCCCATGCCGAATCTCCTTGCTGAGCGCCTATCACACCAGCGTAGAACCTCGGTGACCAGCTGTGATCCCGGGTACCCTCCATTCGGAGGGGAACGCCGCAAACCTCGCCGGACACCCCGAGCACGTCGTGGCGCGCGCGAGAGGTCGGTCTCCGGCCCGCCGCCGGCGGCGCTGCCCCGTGCGGCGCCGCTGCCCTCGGCCGAGACGCTCCTCGGCCTCCTCCGGCGAGAAAAGGTGTCAATTGCGGTCGCGTAGCAGGCCGTGCCTCATGGCGAGGACGACGGCCTGCGTGCGGTTGGGGCAATTCAGTTTCAGCAGGATATTTCCGACCAGGCGTTTCGCGCCGTGCAGGGAAACGGAAAGGCGCTGCGCGATCTCCTTGTTGCTCAGCCCGTCCGCGAGCAGCTCAAGGGCGTCCTGTTCTCTCGGCGTCAGCTCGGCGAAACGCGGATGGGAGGTTTTCAGAATGCGTATCGCGGAGTCGAACACCTGCGAGACGATTTCCGTCGGCATCGGCGTCTCGCTGCGTGAAACGCGTATCAGGGCGTCTTCCAGCCGACGCTTGGTCAGGTCGCGCTGCAGGATGAAGCCGTCCGGCCTGAGGGACACCAGTTTCTCGGGGTCCTTCGCGCTGACGTCGTCCACGAAGGCCAGCACCCGTATGTTCGCCGCCCGCGCGGCCGGCACGACGCGCATGGCCGTGGCCCATTCGGCATAGGAGATGATGACGATGTCGAGCGAGCCCAGCCCGTTGCCACCCGAGTATGCGGACTGTTTCGCGATCTCCCGTACGGTTCGCACCGTCATTATGTCGTGCAGGGCCACCTTGAGGCCATAACGGAGGATTTCGTTCTCACAAACTATTCCAACGTCAAGCTTCCTGCTTATTCGATCGTCGATCTTTGTTCTACTTGGTTGTTCCACTCAATCCCCCGTATGTTGGGCGGGCCAAGTACTTATAGATGGATTATGGGACATGTGGTGTAGATGTGCAATAACCAGTCTCAAGTGTCTCTGTTAGTACACGACATCCGTCCCACATGTCCCATAACGGAATTTACGGACAGTCAGGAAGAAGTCGCCGAACCGCCGCCCCGTGCCGCCGGACGCCCGAAGCCGGGGTCGCGGAGCGACCGCAGGCCCCCGGCCGCCGCTCCCGCCGCGATCGCCACGTTGATCAGGAAGTGGATGCCGGCGAATCGCCCGAGGAACCGCGGCCCCCGCCTGCGGAGGACGAAGCGGTAGAGACCGGGGTTGGAGCAGGCGAACACCGCGGCCGGCAGCAGGGGCAGCGCCGCCAGCTTCCGCGAGACGAGGAACGCCGGGAGGGTGGCCACGGTGAGCGAGGCCATGGCGACGCCGAGGGTGCTGTTGGGCCGCAGCGCGCCCGGCCGGTTCCTGTGCGCGGCCACGAACGGGATCATGAGCTGTGACCTGCGGTACTGCTCGGAGAGCAGGTCGGGCAGCCGGTCCTCGTCGTCGTGGTAGACCACCACCTTGTCGCTGAGGCCGATGCGGTACTTCGCCGACAGCCGCTCGCTGTACTCGACGTCCTCGAAGTCGCGCAGGGACTCGTCGAACGGCCCGACGTCCTCGAAGACCGACCGGTGCATCGCCGCGGCCTGGAAGTAGACCGTCACGGTGGGTCCCGCCGCGCGCATGCGGGCGAAGTGGGCGAGCATCGTCATGACCCACTCGACCGGCCCGTCGTCGATCATCGGTTCGGGCGCGATGATCCCGTGTACGCAGTCGTAGCCGGCCTCGTCCCGCAGCGCCCTGACCGCCTGCTCGATGGCGTCGGACGCCAGCGCCTGGTCGGAGTCCATGAAGAACAGGATGTCGCCGGTGCTGGCGGCCACCCCCGCGTTGCGGGCCGCGGAGACCCCGCGGTTGCGCGGCGCCCGTACGAGCCGGCACGGGAACCGCTCGGCGATCTCGGGGGAGCCGTCGGTGCTGGCGTCGTCGGAGACGATCACCTCGTACGGGGGCAGGGTCTGGGCGAACACCGATTCCAGGCAGGCCTCCAGGGTCTTCGCGTAGTTGTAGTTCGGGATGATGACCGAAACCCTGGGCGCGTTGACGGAAGCTTCCATGAGGCACCTTTCAACGAACAATTTCTACGGGTCGAGCGGGCGGTCAGGCGATCTTCTTCTGGGCGTTTCCTGGAATCCCCGGTTTCGCGCCCAGGGACTGGAACAGGTCCTCGTAGGCGTCGAGGCAGGCCTGGAGCCCGAACTTCGCACGGGCGTCGCGCGCGCCCGTCGCCCGGCGTTCCACGGGCAGGTCACGCAGTTCCTGGATCGCCTGGAATATCGCGGCCGGGTCCCTGGGCGGTATCACGCGGCCGAATCCGGTGGCCGTCACCGGGACCCGGCCGCCGGGGATGTCGGTGGTGACCGAGGGGATTCCCGCCATCATCGCCTCCGCCTGGACGATGCCGAAGGACTCGGATATCGACGGGAGGGCGAACACGTCGATCGAGGCGTAGAAGTCCCTCATCTGCCGCCCGTTCAGCAGCCCGAGAAGCCGGACGCGCGGGTCGTCGCCGATGGCCCGCCTGACGCTCTCGATGTCGCTGCCGCCGGCGACGTCGATGTAGTCACCGGCGAGGAGGAGACGGGCGTCCTGATCGGGCAGGCGGCGGAACGCCCGCACCAGGTACGCGAGGCCCTTCTCCGCGGCGATGCGCCCGGCGAACCCCACATGCAGGCCGGGCCCCTCCCGGTAGGAGGGGCTGCCCCCCGTGCGGTCCTGGCAGGGGGCCGGGATCGCGTGGACCCGGGAGCGGCGCATGGTGGGCCACAGGCGCGAGTGCCGGGCCTGGTCGTCGCTGTTCACCACCACCGCGGCCGACCGCCGCATCGCCATCCGCGCCGAGGTGTCCACGGCCCCGATCACCGCCGGGCTCACCAGGGACGGCCTCAGCCACAGGTCGATGTGGTAGGTGGTGACCACAGGGGTGGGCGCGCAGAGCCGGGCGATGGGACCCGCCTCCAGCATGGGGATGTGCAGGTTGGCGACGCTGGACGCGCGGGCCACCTGCCCCGCGACGAACGGCAGCGACAGGCTCACCGGCCCCCGGCTGATCGTCGTGACGACGGGGCAGCGGAAGATCTCGACGCCGTTGCGGCGCTCCCGCCGGGGAAGGGACCGCTTGTGCTGGGAGGCCACCACGGCCACCCGCCACCCCCGCCCGGCGAGCCCCTCGGCGATCTCCCGCGCCGAGTCGGTCAGGCCGCTGACGTAGGGGGAGTAGTAGTTGAGGATGACTGCGAGGTCGAAATCCGCCATCGAGGTTCATCTCCTTGGTTGCCGTCAGGGCGTATGCGTAGGTGGGCGACGAGCAGCGCGGCTCCCGCCACGGCGATCTCGGTGACGGTGCAGAGCAGCCGGCTGGCCAGAACGACGCTGCCCGCCGCCGGAAGGGGGAGCACCCCGGTCAGGGCCGCCAGCAGGATCGCCTCGCGGACGCCGAGGCCGTCGGGCACCAGCACCATGAGGTAGCCGATGACGGCGGCGCCCGCGAAGGCGCCCACGCAGGCCAGGAGCGACGGGAGCGGCGGGGCGCCCATCGCGATGGCCAGGAACCACACGTGCGTGCTCGACACCAGCCACGACAGCGTCTGCATGGTGATCGCCCGGCGCACGCTCCCGTCGGGCGCCCTGGTCACCGGTTCCGGCCGCCGGAGCAGCCGCGCGGCCACTCCGATGAGGCGGTGGGCGAGACCGGGGCGGGCGAAGAAGACCACGACCGGCAGGGCGGCCAGCGCCATCCAGACGCTGTTCCCGCCGAACACGCTCGGCGCCGCGAGCAGCCCGGTCATCAGGCCCGTCAGGGACGCGACGGCGATGTTCAGCACGTAGAGCGCCGCCATCTGCGCCGGGGTGATCCCCACGGTCCTGCCCATGCGCATGTTCGCCAGCAGCGTCCACACCCGGCCTGGCACGAACTTCGCCAGGAAGCCCACGAAGAAGACGCGGGCACCCTCCCACACCCCTGCCCGGGAGCCGAAACCGACCACCAGCGCCCGCCACGAGAGCATCCCGAACCACAGCCCCACGGCGTTGGTGACGATCGCGGCGCCGATCAGCAGGAGCGCGCGCGGCTCGGCCAGGGTGGCGAGCAGTGCCCAGTCCTGGTCCTTCAGCGTCAGGACCACGAACGCGGCGACCGTCAGCACCGCGACCGCGGTGAGCGCCGCGCGCAGCCTCGCGATCATCGGCGCACCGAGACGGACAGGGACTGGGCGAGGTGGTCGGACATCCCATTGGACGGGGTGAAGTGGTAGCCGGTGACGTCGAGACCTCCTTGGGAGAGCACCCAGTCGAGCCGCCACAGCCGCGGCATGCCCTCCGTCGGCCAGCTCAGGGGCAGGGGGGACGGGCCGGCCGGGTTGTGGCACCGCGACCGTTCGCACAGCCTGCGCACGTCAGCCATCAGCGACGTCGAGTTGAAGTCACCGGCGATGACCGCGGGGTTCCCGTTGGCCGACAACTCCGCGCTCAGCGTCCGCAGTTCTGCTTCCCTGCGGTGGTACTGGTCGTGGACCACCCGGTAGAAGGCAGGTGAGAACGGGCTCAGGCGGATGTCCACCTGGACCGCGAGATGCACGTTGTAGAAGGACACCAGGTCGCCCCCGACGCGGACGTCGGTGCGCAGCGCCTTGGTGGTGTAGTAGTCGCGCCAGCCGGTGCCCGCCGGCGGCGCGCTCCCGTCGGCGGTGGACATCAGGGCCGAGGCGTCCACGGGACGCGAGGCGGCTATCGGAAAGCGGGAGATGGTGACCAGCTCGCCGGCCGCCGCGACGTGGTAACCGGGGAACTCCCGCCTGATCCGCCGCAGGTCGTCGATCCTGATCGGGTCGTCGGAGAAGTAGAGGTACTCCTGCAGCAGGTACACGTCGGCACGCTGCGCGCGCAGGTAGGAGTAGAAGGCCGCCGGATCCTCCCCCTGGTGCCAGTAGCCGGTGTTCCAGGAGAAGACCTTCACCGCCCCGGGGGCGGCGCCGGCCGCCCCCGGGAGACCGAGCCCCGACAGCGGCACGCCCAGTACGAGCGTGGCCGCCAGCACCACCGCGAGCGGCAGCCGCACCGCGCGGGCCGCCAGCGGGGTGAGGGCGAGAAGCAGGACCGGGACGACGAGCACGACCACAGGCGGGGCGAGCTCGACCACGAGCCACAGCCACCACCGCCCGCTCACCAGGGCGTGGACGAGAAGGAGCGCCGCCCACGCCAGGGCCGCGGTGACCAGGAGCCGGGTGCCGAGACACCAGCGCGCCGGTGGGACCGCCCGCCGCGACGTCGGCTGCTCGGCGACCGTGGTCACGAGAGCCCCCCGAGGCCGCCGACGCCCAGCAGGACGGCCAGCAGGCCCGCGCTCAGCAGGGCGGTGCTCACGATCACCCGGTCGCGCAGCAGCGCGCGCACCGGATCGCCGTCCACCCCCTGGAGGGTCAGGATCCGCAGGTAGCGGAAGAGGCCGAACAGGCTCAGCGGCACGAGCAGGAGCGTCGCCAGGTTGTCGGGAGCGGCCGAGGAGGCGTCACCGCCCAGGAAGAGCAGGAACGAGACCGCGGCCAGTCCCGCGCTGAGCGTGAGCATCTGGTCGACCAGCGCGGCGGAGTAGCCCGCCAGCGCCGGGCGGTGCGCCGACCCCGCGTCGTCGATCTCCCTGCGTCGCTTGCCGAGGATCAGGGTGAGACACAGGAAGAAGACGCAGAGCAGCGGCCAGACCGACGGAGCCGCGCCGACAGCCTGGTACCCGGCGACGACGCGCGCCTCGAACCCGAGCACCACGACGAACAGGTCGACCACCGGCACGTGCTTGAGCCAGACGCTGTAGAGCACGTTCAACGCCAGGTACCCGGCGACGGGCCACGCCAGGCCCGGTGACACCACGGCCAGCAGCACGACGAGCAGCGCCGCCAGCGCGCAGCCGGCGCCGGCCGCCAGCGCCACCGAGACGCGCCCGGCCGCGATCGGGCGGTGGCGCTTGACCGGATGCCTGCGGTCGCGGTCGCGGTCGGCGATGTCGTTGCCGACGTAGACGACCGACGAGGCCAGGATGAAGATCAGCACGGCCCCCGCCAGGCGGGCGAGCGAGGGCGGGTTCCAGGCCGCCGGATGCACCAGGGGCAGGGGGACCACCAGCAGGTTCTTCACCCACTGGTGGGGCCGGAGCAGGACGAGCAGGTCACGTGCCGGCCTCCGGTGCTCTCGCGCCGGACGGACCGTCACGGGCGGCAGATCCAGGGGAGTGCTTGACATACCTCACCTCCGGCGACCGTCAGAAGAAGACTTTGGACATCGCGAGCACGCCCTGGCGCCACGGCTCGCGGCTGGTGCGCCCGGTGCCCCGGGCCGCCGGCTCGGCCCGGTGCCGCCGCCACCAGTCGTACGTGCGCAGGATCGCCTCCTGGTTGGAAAGCCGGGGGGTGAACCCGAGCCGGTCCTGCGCCTTGCCGATGCTCACGTAGGAGTCGGCGAGCAGCTTGTACAGGAGCCTTCCGTACACCGGCGAGAGCTTGAAGCGTTCGAGCATCCTCAACACCCCCACCGCCGCGTGGGCCGGGACCGACACCACGCGCCTGCCCCGGCCGGCGGCGTCGAGGACGGACTGGAAGTCCTCCCTGATGGTCCCGAAACGGGCAGCGCCCAGGTTGTAGGTGTCGTTGGCGACCTCGTCGGGGGCGGCGAGGACGGTGGTGACGGCGTCGACGAGGTCCTCCAGGCCGAGCATCTGGATGCGCACGTCGCCCCGGCCGAGGACGGGGAAGTTGCGCCCTTCCTCGGCCCACTCGAAGAGCATCGAGAACAGCCCCATGCGACCGGGGCCGAGGAACGTCTTGGGACGCAGGACGCTCACGCACATCCCGTCGGCCCGGTACTTCTCGGCGAGCTCCTCCGCCTCGGCCTTGGCCGCGCTGTAGGTGTCGACGGGCTCGCGGGGATGGTCCTCGGTCGTCGGCACCCGCTTCGGCAGGCCGTACACCGCGGTCGAGGAGATGTGCACGACCCGCCGGACGCCCGTGTCGCGGGCCGCGCGCAGGACGGCCGTGGTGCCGCCGACGATGATCGAGCGGATCTGGTCGGCGGGGTAGCTCGGGAGCGCAGCCGCGCAGTGCACCACCATGTCGGCGCCGGCGAAGGCCTCCTTGACCGCCGGCACGTCGCGGATGTCGGCCCTGCGCGGCGTGAGGCCGGGCTCGGGGGCGATCTCCCGCAGGTCGAGCCCGCACACCTCGGCGCCGTCGGCGAGCAGGCGGGCCACGAGGCTGGAGCCGAGGATCCCGGCGGCCCCGGTCACCACGACACGGGAGGGCGGGGAGGGGTTCACCATAGCGAGCTCACCTTCTCCTTGAGGAAACGGCTCAGGAGCCGGGGGATGCCCTGCGCGAGCGTCGCGTCCAGGGCCGCGAGGAAGCGCTCCATCTCTTCCGGCTCGGCCACCAGAGGGGGGCCGACGACCAGGGGGCTGCGCCCGTTGAGCGTGTAGTAGGCGTAGATGTCGTGCTCGCGGTAGAGCGTGTCGATCACCGAGCAGGCGACCAGCTTCGTGCGCAGAAGCGGGTCCTTCAGGGGCGGCAGCCTCCCGGCCAGGTCGAGCACCTTGGGCCCGCCGGACAGGAACAGGCCCCACAGGGCGCCGGCGCCGCACACCTCCGCGACCTGGTCGGGGTATTTCACGCGGATGCGGTCGAGACCGGGACGGAGTACGTCCTCAAGCGCGCGCGCACGTGCCGGGTAGTCGTCCTCCACGGCGATGTTGACGGCCTCGATGGCGGTCGCCGCCTCCTCGCCGAAGCCGTAGTACGTGGTGCTCGTGCTCTGGATGAGGGCGTCGGCCATGTTGTCGTACGCCTTGCGGAATATCGGCTCGCGGGCGATGAACGCGGAGATCGAGGACTTTCCGCCGCCGAAGGACTTGGACGTCGTCAGCACGTCGGGAACGAGGTCCGGGTAGCGCATGAAATAGAAGAGGCTGCCGGTCTTTCCCCACCCGGTGTAGATCTCGTCGAAGATCAGCACGATCTTCTCGGCGGTGCACAGCTCCCGTACCCCGCGCAGGAACTCCTCCGAGCACCACCTCATCGTCGAGGCGCTGAACGGCTCGATGAGCAGGGCGTACACGTCGCCGCGATGGGCGCGCAGCGCCGAACGGACCGAGTCCAGGTCGTCGTAGGCGAAGCTCGCGATGCCCGGGATGGTGGGGAAGGAGAAGCGGTTCTGCGAGCTTCCGGTCAGGCCGCCCGAGCCCAGCAGCTTGCCGTGGAAGCTGATGTCCGAACGCAGGACCGTGCCGCGCCGGCCACGGTGGTACTTGTAGGCCAGTTTGACGGCTCCCTCGACCGCCTCGGCGCCCGAGTTCGGGAAGAACGACATGGTGAGGTCGCCGGGGAGCACCTGGGCGAGGTTGTGGCCCAGCGCGGCGAGATAGGGGGAGAAGTAGGTCTTGTGGACCTCCATCCGGCGGTCCTGCTGGAACTTCGTCCGGGCCGCGAGGATGCGCGGGTGGTTGTGCCCGTGGTTGAGGACCCCGACGCCGCCGGTGAGGTCCAGGACGCGGCGGCCGTCCTTCATGTACAGGTAGGCGCC
This sequence comes from Sphaerisporangium sp. NPDC049002, assembly GCF_040649355.1. Taxonomy (NCBI): domain Bacteria; kingdom Bacillati; phylum Actinomycetota; class Actinomycetes; order Streptosporangiales; family Streptosporangiaceae; genus Sphaerisporangium; species Sphaerisporangium sp. NPDC049002. Next base: position 15,245 of record NZ_JBEZFH010000061.1, read on the forward strand.
CTCGGCGTGTTCGACCAGCTCACGGCCGAAGCCGAACGAGGTCATCAGCGAGACCTGGCTGCGGTTGACATACTGGCGGTACATCTCGTGGATCTGGTCGACGTCCAGATCCTCGGCCTGCTTCAGGGAAAGAAGCTCCTGCATCTGATTCCCTTCATCACGATGGCGAGCGCCGGGCATGGGTGAGAAACCCCCGGCGTGCGTGGGTGCGTGCGTGGTCATGCGGTACGTGCCGTACGTGGGCATGGGGATACGCGGTGCGAGGCGTGGCGGAACGTCCACCCGCGGCCGCGTGGGGTGACCTGGTGACGAGGCGGGCCCACGGCTGTGCGCCCGCGGCGGCGGCGTGCGCCCCCCGTCATACGTCGTTTCCCGCCGGGGGCATGATGGGCCGGCCGGTCCATCAGGACGACCGGTGCCGCCTCCCGGCCGGGGTCATCGCGTGGTCCGGTGGTGCCTTGTCGCGTGGAGCGGTACCGCGTCGCCGCTCACCGCGCGGAACGGTGCCGCTTCACCGCTCACCGCTCACCGCTTACCGCTTACCGATTCACTGCTTACCGATTCACCGTGCGGACCGGTGACAGGCCGATCGGCCGTCGATCATCAAGACCACCCTCCCGTTAATGCGTCAGCCTTGCGTCCGGAGTTCCGGATTCCATTTATTCCGGTCCCCTGTGCCGGTGGATCGTGGCGACTCCGCGGAACCGCGAATCGTCAACGTCTGAAGCATGACCGACGGCGGATCAGTGCGGGAGGTTCCAACGCTCGCTCTAAGGAGGTAGCCATTCGGCGCGCCCCGGCGGTCACCGCGCCGGCCGCCGCGGTCTGCGGCGGCCGGCGGGGGACGCGCCCATCAGGACTACGGCCCATGGCGTGCCCATCAGGACGTACGAGTCAGGGCATGCGGGTCGAATCGTGCGGTCAGGCGGTCTCGTCGAGGCGCCGCCGCTGCTCGGAGGAAAGGGTGAACGCCACTCCGGTGACGGCCTCGCTCAGCTGCCCGGCATCGCTGACCCCGACGATCGGCGTCACCGAGGGGCTTCCCCCGGTCAGCCAGGCCAGCACCACCTGGTTGCGGGTGATCCCCAGCTCGGCGGCGACCTCGGCGAGCACGGCCAGCCGCCGGGTGGTGCCCGGATGGTCGTAGGCCTCGATCAGCGGGCGGTCCTCACGGACGTAGGCGCCGTTCAGGAGCGCGGTGTAGGCCCACAGGGCCATTCGCGGATCGGAGGCCACGTAGTCGAGGACATCCTCGCCGACCCAGCCGAAGCGGTGGTTCTGGTCGGGCACCGGCGCGTCGGGACGCGGTTTGACGTAGGAGTGGCGCAGCTGGAGCGCCGTGTATCCCTCCCACCCGTTCGACTCGGCGATCCGCCGGGCGCGCTCCACCCGCCAGACGGGATGGTTGGACGCGCCAAGACGCCCGACCAGCCCCGCCTCCACCAGCTCGGCCAGCGCGCCCGCCGTGTCCTCCAGCTGCGCCGACCTGTCCTCCATGTGCGTCCAGTAGAGGTCGACGCGGTCGGTGCCGAGACGCCGCATGCTGCCTTCCAGCGCCGCCTTGATCGCCGGACCCGACAGGCCCTCACGGTTGGCGGGCCACTCGCCGTCCCCTCCCGGTTCCGCGCCGACCTTCGTGCTGATGTACAGCTTGTCGCGGAGTCCGGGACGGCGTGCCAGCCATCTGCCGATCACCTCTTCGCTCTGCCCGCCGAAGCCGCTCGGGTCGGCCCAGAACGAATAGCAGTTCGCGGTGTCGATCATCGTCCCGCCCTCCGCCACGAACCGGTCAAGCAGGTCGAACGACGTTCGCTCGTCAAGTCGGGTGCCGAAGTACATCGCTCCCAGGGCGAGGTTCACCTGTGCCACGGCATGCTCCTTGGTCGGGAATCGGAATGAAAAGCCGAGTCTGACATCCGGGGCGAGCTCGATGTCAAGACCATCTGGCGATCTTGGTCGGCCGGTCGGGCGCGGGGAGGCCTGTGGCGCGAGGCGGGTTCCGGGGCGCGGGAGAATGGAAGGGTGTATTTCGCCCATGTCGGAGGCCGATTGGCCACCGGACTGCGTGACGTGACCACCGATCTCGGAGCCCTCGACGGCGCAGGCTGGTGGGCCGTCGTGGTGACCTACGAGGGCAAGGTCACCTGTGCCCGGTTCGACGAGGTACGGCCGGCGCCCCTTCCCCGGGCCCGCGGGCCCTGGCCCGCCTCGCTGCGCTGGACCAGCTCGCTCGACCAGCGGGGGTACGAGGACGGCGTCCGGCGCATCCGCGACTACATCGGGCAGGGCGAGGTCTACCAGGCCAACCTGTGCCGGGTCCTCACGGCCGAGATCCCGCTCGACGCCGACCCGCTGGTGCTGGCCGGGCGGCTGGAGCGGGGCAATCCCGCGCCGTACGCCGCCACCGTGCGCGTGCCGGGCCTGACGGTCGTCTCCGCCTCGCCGGAGCTGTACCTGTCCCGCGCCGGGGACGTCGTCGAGTCCGGGCCGATCAAGGGTACGGGCGTGACCAGGGACGACCTGCTCGAAAAGGACTACGCGGAGAACGTGATGATCGTCGACCTGGTGCGGAACGATCTCGGCAGGGTTGCCGAGGTCGGCTCGGTCACGGTTCCGGCCCTGTGCGCGGTGGAGGAGTACCCGGGCCTGGTACACCTGGTGTCGACCGTTCGGGCCACGCTGGAGCGTGGACTCGGGTGGCCCGAGCTCTTCTCGGCGACCTTCCCGCCCGGCTCGGTGACCGGTGCGCCCAAGTCCTCGGCGCTGCGTATCATCAATGAGCTCGAACCTGAGCCCCGGGGGCCGTACTGTGGGGCAGTGGGCTGGGTCGACGCCGACAGGCGCGAGGCCGCGCTGGCCGTGGGCATCCGCACGTTCTGGATCGAGCGTGACCTCATCCACTTCGGCACGGGAGCCGGCATCACGTGGGGCTCCGATCCGGGGCGCGAGTGGCGCGAGACCGAGTTGAAGGCGTCCCGGCTCATCGCGCTCGCGTCCGGGAGTGCCTGACGGCCGTCCCGGCTCGCCTCCGGGAGGGCACGGTCGGCAACACCTCGCAAAAAGGGAGATCTCACGATGAACGTTCCGGTCTGGGTCAACGGGGAACTGATCGATCCCACGCAGGCCAGCGTCTCCGTCTTCGACCACGGGCTGATGGTCGGCGACGGCGTTTTCGAGACCATCAAGTGCGTGAACGGCGAGTCGTTCGCCCTCACCCGGCACCTCGACCGTCTCACGCTCTCCGCCGAGCGCCTCGGCCTGCCCGCGCCCGACGTGGACGCGATCGCCGACGGCATACGGGCGTGCCTGGCGCAGGCGCCACCGTGGCCGCTCGGCCGCATCCGCGTCACCTACACCAGCGGTAGCGGCCCGCTCGGCTCCGACCGGGGCAACCAGGGCACCAGCGCCATCGTGATCGTCGGAGCGCAGGCGCCGTTCCCCGAGACCGCGAGCGTGAGCGTGGTCCCGTGGCCGCGCAACGAGCGTGGGGCGCTGGCCGGGGTGAAGAGCACCTCCTACGGCGACAACGCCAAGGCCCTGGCCTACGCCAAGGAGCGCGGCGGCCAGGAGGCGATCTTCGAGAACCTCGCGGGCGACCTCTGCGAGGGCACCGGCAGCAACATCTTCATCGTCAGGGACGGCCACCTCGTCACCCCGACCCTCGCCTCCGGCTGCCTGGCCGGTGTGACGCGCGCGCTGGTGCTCGAATGGCACGGCGGCGAGGAGGCCGACGTGCCGATCTCCGCCCTGTACGAGGCCGAGGAGGCGTTCCTCACCTCCACGACCCGCGACATCCAGCCGATCAGGCTTGTCGACGACACGGTGCTCGCGACCGCGCCCGGCCCCGTCACCGCCAAGGCGATGCGTGTCTTCGCGGAGCGGAGCGCGGCCGACGTCGACCCGTGATCACTCGGGGTACGACACCTGGGTCTGGGCGTTGAGCTCGTCCACCTTGACGGACTTCGCCGGATCGGTGAGCGGATCGTCGATCGCGATGACGTCCAGGCCCTTGGTGATGTCGCTGGAGTAGATGTAGCCGTTGTAGTAGTACGCCGACCACGAGCCGCCCAGCCTGGGCTCACCGGAGGTGTTCAGCGGGCCCCGGTCGACGTACGCGATCTCCTTGGGGTGGTCGGGGTCGGTGAAGTCGATCACCGAGACCCCGCCCTGGTACCACGCCTGGACCATGATGGTCTTGCCGGGCACCGGGAGCAGCGAGCCGTTGTGCGCCACGCAGTTCTCGGTCTCGGTCTGGTGACGCGGGATCTTGAAGTACCCCCTGCGCTGGAGCTTGCGGTCGCCGGTGATGTCGTACACCGCGTCGGCGCCCCGGGTGGGCCCGGTCTTGGCGTCGCACGTCGGGGCGATGCCGCCGCCCAGCTCGTCGGAGAAGATCACCCTGGTCCCGTCGTTGGTGAACGTCGCCGAGTGCCAGACGGAGAAGTTCTCGGTGTCGGTGATCTCCTGGAGCACCTTGGGCCGCGCTCTGTCGGAGATGTCCATCAGGATGCCGTTCCCGAGGCAGGCTCCGGCGGCCAGATCCTTCTCCGGGTACACCGTGATGTCGTGACATCCGCTGGTCGCTCCCGGCTGGGACTCGTCCTCGCCGTCGGTGAACAGCAGCGGCTGGGCGACGATCTTGGCCTGGGCGGGCGCGTCCACAGGGACCTCGATGATCGCGATGGAGTCGTGGGGCGGCTTGCAGTTCTTGGACTCAGAGTCCGGCCCGAAGGACGAGACGTACAGGTAGACCTTGCCGGCGTCCTTCCCGGGCACCAGCGTGTGGGTGTGCGAACCGCAGGACGTGGCCAGGGACTTCAGGTAGCGCGGGTGGGCCTTGTCGGAGATGTCGAAGATCCGGATGCCCTCCCAGCCCCCGAAGATGTCGCCGCTGCGGCTCTGGCAGGTCTCGTTGTCCCGGGGGTCGTCCACCGACAGGAAGAGCAGGTTCCCGGTGACGGAGATGTCGTTCTGGCCGCCGGGGCAGACCACGCGCGTGACGACCTTGGGCTTGGCCGGGTCGGTGATGTCGTGGATCGTGAAGCCCTCGTAGTTGCCGACGTAGGCGTAGTTCCCCTGGAAGGCGAGGTCGGTGCCCCAGGCATCCTCGCCGTCGAACGGCGCGGACAGCGGGACATTGGCCACGAGCCTGGCGTTGGCGCTGTGCTCCACCCCGCCCGACGCGGAGGCATCGGGGGACGACGAGGCTATCGAGTCCGCGGGGGCGGACGGTGGATCACCGGCACAGCCTCCGAGAAGGAGAACCACGCCCGCCACTGAAGCGAACGCCCCGATCCGCCACGTGCCCACAATGCCCCCTGTTGTCCGGCTGAATTTGGGAATGTGCCCCAGTATGGAAGCTATGGTGATCCGGCGCCGCGCGTGCGAGCTTTTTGTAACGGTTGTGCTGGGATCCGGGCTGGCTTCCGTGCTGACGGGCTGTGCGAGCGACGATCCCCGGCACGGCTCGCCCATCGTGGCGGGCGGCGGCGCCCCGGTGATCATCCCGGGCGCGCCGGGAGACGCGGGACGCAGGGCGACGCCGGGCGAGCGCGTCGGCCGGTCGGAGTCACGGCCGTCCGCCGCCGACGTCCTGTTCACGGAGCGGATGATCCCGCACCACCGGCAGGCGCTGGAGATGGCCGGCCTCGCTCCGTCCAGGACCTCCAACCCCGGCGTCCGGCGCATCTGCGAGCGCATCGCGGTCGGGCAGCGGCCCGAGGTGGGGGTGATGTCGCGGTGGCTGCTGGCGCTCGGCCGGGGGGTCCCCGCGGAGCACCCCGGGCACGAGGCCTCGCCGGGCCCGGACGTGTACGGCATGGCGAGCCTGGGGGAGATGAACCGGTTGCGCTCGTCGCGCGGCGCCGCCTTCGACGCGCTGCTCCTGCGGTTGATGATCAGACATCACGAGGGCGCCGTGAGGATGGCGGGGGAGGAGCTCTCTGGCGGTACCGACCAGATCATGCGGAAGCTGGCCCAGGATGTTGCCTCCGGCCAGCGTGTGGAGATCGACAGAATGCGGAAGCTCATGAAGTGACAAGCGGAGGGGGCCTTCGGGCGCCCGGCCCGGTCTTCGGTCAGGAGCTCCACAGCATGTTCGACAGCTCGTCGTCGAGGTCCATGAAGTCGGTCTCGCGGCCGGCTGCCACCAGGTCGTACGTGCGGTGCAGGAACTCGGTCAGCGGCGGCAGCGGGACCTCGAACAGCGCCTGCCCGAAGGGGGAGGTGAGGCTGATGTTCAGCGTGCGCTCGCCGTCGGCCCGCGCCGGCCACACCTGGACGTCGCCGTCGCCGACCCGCCGCACGATGCCCACGGTCAGCAGTTCGCGGGCGAAGATCCACTCGACCGGCTCGTCGTTCCCCACGTGGAAGGCCATCCTGATGGCGTACGGATCGTCGGCCGTATAGCTCAGGCCTGCCAGCAGGGGGACGGTGGTACGGTCGGGGACCACAAGTCGAAGGCCCAGCTCGGCAGAGACGGTGGCGTTCATCGTCAGCCAAACCTTTCGTCGGTGGGTCCCCTGCTCGGGGCTTGGGTTGCGGTGCTCTGAAGGACTTCGCTCGGAGCTATGTCTGCGAAACGAAGGAACCTCCAGGAGAGATTCCGCTCCTGAGCCCTTCTGTAACGCATATCACAGCGCGACATTTATGCCTCTACCTGGTCAAACATCGCTTAGAGGTGCCTGTTTGCAAGGGTTTTGCGTGTCGTTCCGGTCGTCCTACGGGGCATCTACGGGTGTCTCGGGGTAAAGATCATAAGTGGTGCGATTCGGATGAGTATGGGGCATGACGATGCTATGACAACAGGGCGCCACGCCGCCGGACTCCTGAGAACCTTTCGTGATCGGGTTGTCCCGCCGCTTCGCCAGCACCCCCCGGAGTGAGGTATGGTTTTCCCCGTCGGGCAAGGTCCTCCGAGCGGGGATCCCGGCACAGGAGGGCGATTAGCTCAGCGGGAGAGCGCTTCGTTCACACCGAAGAGGTCACTGGTTCGATCCCAGTATCGCCCACCGGCTCGCAGGCCGCTTCCCTTTGGGGAAGCGGCCTTCTTGATCTTCTGGGTGCGGGTGGGGTTCGCCCGTAGATCGTCGTGACCTCCCCGGAGCGATGAGCGCCCGGCCGCCGATCACTCGCGGGCGGGGCGAGGCTTCCCGGGCCGTCCAAGGATCTCCGAAGCCGCCGTGAGGGGGTTCGACGCCAGTCGGCTCCGGAGTGCGCGAGGTCCCCTGCCCCCCATCGCGCCGCGCCCGCCCCCGTGAACGCGCCGCCGTCGCCCGAGCCTCCCCACACCTGCGCCGTGAAGGCGGACGGGAAAGTTTCACCGGTCATTTTTCCGTGAATTCGTGACATCGCTCGCCCCGCATCGGTAAAAGTGGCAGGTAAATGCGTGGAGGCAGGGAACGGCGAGGGCGTCACGTCGTTATCCGATGACCGATGATCGTGGTGCCACATTGACGTAGGGGTGCGCCTGATCGGATTCTGGGGTGGGCGTCACCGGCCCCTGTCCACTGGCGAACAGGGCCCCGGGACACGCCGAGGTACAGGGACGGGATGCCAGGAAGACCCTGCAAGGGCGCAGGTAGCGCCGCTCTCCGTCCGGCCCGCTGGAGCCTCGGGCATCCGCCCGTCCGGCTTCGTGCCGCGCGGGCCGATGGCGACCGCGCCGTGCTTCGCCGAACGAAAAGAAAGGAGTATTCAGTCTTACCGGACTCCATGGAGGACTGATTTCACTGCGCCCGTCGCCGGCTTGCCCGGTTTTCGGGCCCGCTTCCCAGGAGCGGACGGCTCCCTGAATGCCCCACCCGATTCCAGGGGCGCATTTCATGTCGTCGCGGGCGCCGTAAAGGCGTGAACCCGGCCGGCGACCACCGTTCAACCGGCGGCTCCGATGGCGGTCCCGCACGGCCGTGGATCGGCCCGTGCGGTCGCGACGGGTGCCCGCCATCACGAGACCAAGAGGTGATCTCATGAACGTCGACCGGTTCGGCGGACCGGCACTCTCGCTGTTTCGCGTCGTCACGGGCCTGCTGTTCCTGTGCCACGGGCTGGCGTCGGTCTTCGGCGTCTTCGGCGGCAGCCGTGGCACGGGCCAGCCCATCCCGTTCGGCACCTGGCCCGGATGGTGGGCCGCGCTCATCCAGGTGATCTTCGGCGCGCTCGTCCTCGTCGGGCTCTTCACCCGCGTCGGCGCCCTGCTGTCGTCCGGGTCCATGGCGTACGCGTACTTCGTCGTGCACCAGCCCACGGCCCTGCTGCCCCTCAGCAACGGCGGCGAGCTGGCCGCGCTGTTCTGCTGGTCGTTCTTCCTCGTCGCCGTGCTGGGCCCGGGCACGTGGTCCCTGGACGCCGCGATCGTCCGTCACCGCGCGGGCGGGCTCGGCGCGTACGCACCGGAACCGGCGCGGGCGGGCCTGTAGAGGAGCACCCTGGCCCCGCCGCGCGCCGCGGCGGGGCCGTCGGCCTCGCGGGCACAGGCGGGAACCCGTGGGAACCCGTCGCCTCGCGCGGCCACGGAAGGAGAAGCGGGTCCTCACGCGAAGAAGATCCCAATGGAGGCTTGCGGTCTCCCTTCCGGCCCTTCATCGTGCGTGGGGTGACCTGACAACCGCCACAGAGGAGACGTTCCCCCGTGACCGACGACTCGTCCGCCCTCGGCCCCCGGCCGTCGCCCGTGATCGACACCACGGTGCCCCACTCGGCCCGCATCTGGAACTACTGGCTGGGCGGCAAGGACAACTACCCCGTCGACCGCGCGGCCGGTGACCAATATCGGCAGGTCTTCCCAGGAATCGATGACATCGCCCGCGCCCAGCGGTACTTCCTCGCCCGTGCCGTCCGTTATCTCGCCGGCGAGGCGGGCATCCGCCAGTTCCTCGACGTCGGCACCGGCCTGCCCACCGTCGACAACACCCACGAGGTCGCCCAGGGGGTGGCCCCGGAGTCGCGCATCGTCTACGTCGACAACGACCCCCTCGTGCTGGTGCACGCCCGTGCCCTGCTCACCAGCACTCCCGAGGGCGCCACGAGCTACATCGACGCCGACCTGCGCGAACCCGACAAGATCCTCAAGGCGGCCGAGGCGACGCTGGACCTCACCCGGCCCACCGCGCTGATCCTCATGGGCGTCCTCGGCCACATGTCCGACTACGAGGAGGCGCGCTCGATCGTGCGGTGGCTGATGGACGCTCTGCCGCCCGGCAGCCATCTGGCGATCGCCGACGCCACCAGCACCAGCGAGGCGTTCGAGCAGGCCCAGGACCAGTACAACGAGGGGGGCTCCGTCCCGTACCTCCTGCGCGCCCCCGAGGAGATCGCCCGCTTCTTCGAGGGCCTGGAACTGGTGGAGCCCGGCGTGGTCGAGCTGTCGCGGTGGCGCCCCGACCCCAGCCCGTTCGACACCGCCGTCCCGGTCGACGAGGTGTGCGGCGTCGCGCGTAAACCCTGACCCCTATTCGAGCTCGAACCCCTAGTGGTGACCCGTTTCACGTGCCTGTAAGTTAGATTCCTCATGAACGGGTCAAGAAACCCAAATGGCTAGTCAGGACCGGAGCCGGGATGAGAGGCTTTGGGATGATCGGCAGGTTCGGGTTCTGTATCGGAGAGGGAGCATGAGGGCTTTTCGAGCCGCGGCTGACCTGGAAGACGAGCATATTCTGGATCACCGGCAGGCCGGGCCCACGGTGTTCCGGATGCTCGTCGGAGCGCAGTTGCGCCGGTTGCGCGAGGCGGGCGAGATCACCCGGGCCGCCGCCGGCTACGCGATCCGCGCCTCCGACACCAAGATCAGCCGCCTGGAGCTGGGCCGCACCGGCTTCAAGCCCCGTGACGTGGCCGACCTGCTGACCCTGTACGGCGTGACCGACGAGGCCGAGCGCCAGGCCCTGCTCACCCTGGCCGAGCAGGCCAACACCCCGGGGTGGTGGCAGGTGTACAGCGACGTGGTGCCCTCCTGGTTCGAGGCCTACATCGGGCTGGAGCAGGCGGCCAGCGTCATCCGCTCGTGGGAGGTGCAGTTCGTCCCTGGCCTGTTGCAGACCGAGGACTACGCGCGCACCGTGATCCGCCTCGACCGGGCCGCGACCGACAGCGACGTCGAGCGCCGCGTCGCGCTGCGGATGAGGCGGCAGCGCATCCTCACCAGCCCCGATGCCGTGAAGCTGTGGGCCGTGATCGACGAGGGGGCGCTGCGCAGGCTCGTCGGCGGGGCGGCGACGATGCGCGCCCAGATCGAGCACCTCCTCAAGATGAGCGAGCTGCCGAACGTCACCATCCAGGTGATGCCGTTCAGCTCCGGCGGCCACGCCGCGGGAGGAGGCCCGGTGACCATCCTGCGCCTCGCCGCGCACGAGCTTCCCGACGTGGTGTACCTCGAACAGCTCGTCAGCGCGCTGTATCCCGACAAGCCCGCCGAGATCCTGCACTACTGGGACGTCATGAACAGCCTGAGCGTCCAGGCCGAGCCGCCGGCCGCGACCGTCGCGCGCCTGCGGCGCATGCTCGCCGAGCTCTAGGCCCCCCGCCCCCGCCCGCCGGGGCGGGAGGCGCCCCGCCTACAGGCGGTGGGTGGATTGTGGGTGCCGCGCCCATTTCCGCTTCCCGACACGCGATCTAACTTTGCGTGGACCAAAGGTGTGATGGTCATCACGCCGTCCCGCGCCGGCCCCCGGGCCGTCGCCGACCCCGACGGTGACCCCACCATCACTCCCACTCCCACCGTCACCCCGACCGTGCCGCCCGTGTGCGTGACGGCCGGCAACTACGCCCACACCGCGGCCGGGCGTGCCCACCAGTCCGGCGGCTCGACGTACGCCAACGGCTCCAACGACCCGACGGGGCTGTGGAACACCTTCACCACGGGCAGATCCTCGTCGATTGCCGAACGGAAACCGACGCCATTTCATTTGTCGCCATAAAGGCGAATTGGAAGCCTTTACCTCATGCTGAGGTGGCGCCCTTCATGTAGGGGTACCGACAGTATTGCGGAGCGGAAGCCGTGCTTACGCCCACCCGAAGCGGTGATTCCAGGGTGGGTGTACGGCGCTCGGCGTACCAGCGAAGAGGGGGAGCGCAAGCATGATCAATGACAACCTGTGGACATACCGGCCGGACGTATACGGCCACGCCCAGACCATGGACATCGCCGGCTTCGACGTGGAGGCCGTGGACGGCAAGATCGGGTCGGTCGACGAGGCCAGCGACGTGGTCGGCGAGAGCTACATCGTCGTCGACACCGGGCCGTGGATCTTCGGTAAGAAGGTCGTCCTCCCCGCCCTCGTCGTCACACAGATCAACCAGCCGGACCGCAAGGTCTACGTCGCGCGCACCAAGCAGGAAATCAAGAACGCCCCGGAGTTCGACCAGAAGGCCTACAAAGACGCCGGGTACCGGGCCAGGCTCGCCGGATATTACGGAAATCTCCCTGGGGCCATGTAAGCACCTTCACGCTGATGGGTCGTTCGCGTCGTCGCGGGCGGCCCGTCCTCGCGTGCGGAGTTCGTCAGGTTGTGTAAACCCATGTAGCCAAATATGCGGATTTAACCGAAATATCCCGACAGCTGTTTCGCTGAATGGTGTCGCCGGCGCCCCGGATCGCCGACTGCGAGGAGAGGGACCCTGGGCCGGCGAGACCGGTGATCGGCGACCGGTCTCGCTCGGCCCTCGGGCCCCTCTCCGGCAACACGGACCCGAGACGAGTGGCGATGGCCATCCGGCACGAAAGCCATCGCACCGCTACCGCCTCAGGACTGTCAGGCGCAGTTAACATTGGATGTCTTGGGGCGTCAAGAGGTGCGTGCCCGGGTGTGTTCGCGTACGGAAACCAGCCCGGGGTGGCGAAAGGCTCTCTACCAGCGGATTTACCGAGGAAAACGATCACATCAACACCCTGTGTGGCGGGTCGGCAACATCGGATGTGTCTACATTGTTAAATGATCCGATGTATGGGCAACCTTGGTGTGTCGCGGCCATGTCGAAACGCTTGACGCTTCCGTCCGGACATGCCAAAGTTTCGTCGACAGCGGCGAAAGTTACGTGGCAAACCTTTCGACTTTCCCCACAAGGTGCGGCGGCGCGCTCCTCCCCATCGCGAAGGAATCCGTCATGGACGTGCAACCGCCCACCCCCCGGCTCAAGTCCCCTCCGCCCCTCCACGCACGCCTGTCCCGCGTGATCCTTCGGGCCGCGCTCGCGCTGGCCGTCGCGTTGACGGGCATCCTGTCCGTCCCCGTCGCGGCGTCGGCGGCGCCCCTGACCAAGATCCTCGTCTTCTCCAAGACGGCGGGCTTCCGGCACTCGTCCATCCCGAACGGGATCGCGGCCATCCAGCGGCTCGGCGCCGCAGGCGGGTTCACGGTGGTCGCGACGGAGGACGCCGCGGCGTTCACCACGGCCAACCTCGCGCAGTACCAGGCCGTGGTCTGGCTCTCGACCACCGGCGACGTCCTGAACGCCGCCCAGCAGACCGCGTTCCAGTCCTACATCGCGGCGGGCGGCGGGTACGTGGGCATCCACGCCGCGGCCGACACCGAGTACGACTGGCCCTGGTACGGCGGCCTGGTGGGCGCGTGGTTCAGCTCCCACCCCGCGACCCAGCAGGCCACGGTGCGCGTGGAGGACAGGTCCAACGTCTCCACCTCGCACCTGGCGCCGACCTGGACCCGCACCGACGAGTGGTACAACTACCGGACCAACCCCCGCGCGAACGTCAAGGTGCTGGCGAGCCTCGACGAGACGTCCTACACGGGGGGCACCATGGGCGACCACCCCATCACCTGGTGCCAGAACTACGGCGGCGGCAGGTCCTGGTACACCGGCCTCGGGCACACCGAGGAGTCCTACGCCGACCCGGCCTTCACGACGATGGTGCTCGGCGGCATCCAGGTCGCGGCGGGCGCCAAACCGGCCGACTGCCGGCCCGAGACCGGCTACACCCCGCTGTTCGACGGCACCCAGACGACCTTCGCAAAGTGGCGTCAGGCCGGGCCCGGCGGGTTCACCCTGGCGAACGGCACCCTCACCTCATTCGGCGGCATGGGCCTGCTCTGGTACCCGGTCGGCACCTTCGCCAACTACTCCCTCAAGCTCGACTGGATGATGCCGGGCGACGACAACGGCGGGGTGTTCATCGGCTTCCCCGACCCGCAGGGCGACCCCTGGAAGCCGGTCGACGCGGGGCACGAGATCCAGATCGACGCCACCGACGCCGACCCGACCCGTACGACGGGCAGCGTGTACAGCTTCAAGGCGCCCGACGCGGCGTTGCGCGCCGCCGCGCTCAACCCGCCCGGCTCGTGGAACACCTACGAGATCGGCGTGCACGGGCAGCGCGTCGAGATCTACCTCAACGGCGTCAAGATCAACGACTACACGAGCACCCGCGCCATCGCCAACGGGTACATCGGCGTGCAGAACGACGGGGCCGGCGCGGACATCAACTACCGCAACATCCGGATCAAGCAGGACACCGTCACCGTGACCGACCTGGCACGGGGCCGTCCGACCACGGTGTCCAGCGTCGAGCCCGGCAGCCCGCACGCCGGCGCCAACGCGGTCGACGGCAACGCCGCCACCCGGTGGGGCAGCGCCTACTCGGACCCCCAGTGGATCACGGTGGACCTCGGCGCCACGCGCACGATCAACCGGGTCAAGCTGACCTGGGAGACCGCCTACGGCAAGGCGTACCAGATCCAGACCTCGCCCGACAACGCCACCTGGTCGACGATCTACTCCACCACCACGGGGGACGGCGGCACCGACGACGTGGCGGTCAGCGGGGCCGGCCGCTACGTGCGGATCTACGGAACCCAGCGGGCCACCCAGTGGGGTTACTCCCTGTGGGACCTCAACGTCTACGGCGCCTGAGCAGCCGAAACCCCCGGCCTTCACACCCCCTGGAGTCTTCGTGCCCTCTTCAGCGCGCCTTCGCACGGTCGTCGGCGCCGTCGTGCTCGCCCTCGTCGCGACCGCCACGGCGGGAGCGGCGGGCAGCACCAGCGCCTCCGCCTCCACCCCGTCGTCCCTGTCCGCGTCATCCTCCTCCATCGCCCTCGCCCCGCCCCCGACGAGCGGTTTCGAGAAGGTGAAACTGGACGGCGGCCTGTCGATGGGCGAGCCCATCGAGCTGTCGGTGCTGCCCGACGGCAAGGTCCTGTACATCAACCGAGGCTCCACCTCCGGCGGCGGCCAGGTGCGCCTGTACAACCCGGCGACCAAGGCCACCACGGTCGCCCTGACGCTCCAGCTCGACGCCCGGTTCGAGGACGGGCTCATCGGTATCACCCCGCACCCGCGGTTCGCCACCAACCACTGGGTGTTCCTCTTCTACTCGCCGAAGGTGACCCCGCTGGTCAACCGGATCTCCCGGTTCACCTTCAACACCTCGGCCAACGTCCTCGACCCGGCCAGCGAAGACATGATCATCGAGTGGCCGACCGAGCGTGACCTGTGCTGCCACTCGGCCGGGTCGATGACGTGGGACTCGAACGACAACCTGTACTTCGCCGTCGGGGACAACACCAACTCCGGAGGCGACTCGGCCGGCATGGCGCCGATCGACGAGCGGACCAGCCGCAACCCCCAGTACGACGCCCAGCGCACGTCGGGCAACACCAACGACCTCCGGGGCAAGATCAACCGGATCCACCCGGAGAGCGACGGCACCTATACCGTCCCGGCCGGCAACCTGTTCCCCCCGGGCACCGCTCAGACCCGGCCCGAGATCTACATCATGGGCACCCGCAACCCCTACCGGATCTGGGTCGACAAGCAGGCGGCCAACACCCTCTACTGGGGCGAGGTCGGACCGGACGCCGGAGCCACCATCGCCAACCGGGGTCCGGCGGCCTACGACGAGTTCAACCGCGCCACCGGCCCGGGCAACTATGGCTGGCCGTACTGCGGTGGGCCGAACGTCGCCTACAACGACTGGGACTTCGCGGCCAACGCCCCCCGCGGCTGGTTCCCCTGCGGGGGCACGGCGGGGCCGGTGAACAACTCGCCGCGCAACACCGGCCTGCAGCAGCTCCCCGCGACCAAGCCCGCGCTGGTCTGGGAGCAGCACGGCGGCAGCAAGGAATGGCCCGCACTGGACAACCCGGGCGGCTGCGGATCGCCCAACCACACCGAGGTCTACCACTACAACGCGAGCCTCAACTCGCCCTACAAGTGGCCCGCCTACTACGACAACAAGTGGCTGATCTCGGAGTACTGCCGTAACTGGATCAAGGAAGTGCAGTTCGGCAACGGCAACCCCTCCACAGGGACCCCGACCGTCATCGAGCCGGTCCTGGCGGGCATGAGCCTCGTCCACCCGATCGACATGGAGTTCGGCCCCGACGGCTCGCTGTATCTGCTGGAGTACGGCAGCGGCTACTTCTCCGGCGCGGCGGACGCGGGCCTGTACAAGATCAACTATGTCCAGGGAGGCCGCTCGCCGATCGCGGTGGCCTCGGTCGACAAGGACAACGGCCTGGCCCCGCTCTCGGTCACCTTCTCAAGCGCCGGCAGCTCCGACCCCGACGGCGACCCGCTCACCTACGCCTGGGACTTCGACAACAACGGGACCACCGACGCGACGGCCGCCAACCCCTCCTACACCTACACCACCAACGGCGACAAGCGGGCCCGGCTGACGGTCAACGACGGCACCGGCCACACCGGTACGGTGCTGGTCCCCGTCGTGGTGGGCAACAACCGCCCGACCCTGTCGCTGTCGGGCCTTCCCGCCGGAGGCACCTACGGCTGGGGCGACGACCTGACCGCCACCGCGGGCGCCACCGACCCCCAGGACGGCGCCGTGCCCTGCGCGAGCGTCGTCGTCCGGGCCGCCCTCGGGCACCAGGAGCACGCCCACGAGGAGGGTCAGGGCACCGGCTGCGGGTTCACCGTGAACACCGGCCCCATCCACGCCGGGCTCGACGCGGTCCAGTTCTTCGTCCTGCGCTCCTCCTACACCGACAAGGGCGCGCCCGGCACCGTGCCCCTCACGGGGGAGAAGGAGATCACGCTCTGGCCCAAGCAGTGGCAGGCCGAGCACTACGTCCAGCTCAACGGCCCCAAGGTCATCGACCAGGCCGCGGCCGAGGGCGGCAAGCGGCTCGGGGACATCCAGAGCGGCGAGTGGGTCAAGCACCACGCCGTCAGCCTGAAGGGCATCACCGGGATCAAGGCGCGGGTCTCCTCGGCCAACGCGGGCGGCACCCTGTCGTTCCGCTTCGACTCGCCGACCGGCCCGGAGGTCGCGCGCGTCGCGGTGGCCGGCACCGGTGGCTGGGACAACTACGTGGAGCTCACCGCCCCCGTCACCAAGCCCGACGACGGCACGCACGACCTCTACATCGTGTTCAGCGGGGTCAACACCGGCACCACCGCCCTGTACGACATCGACAGCTACACCTTCACCGGTCCCGGTGTGAGCACGCCTCCCACCGGCACCGGTGACCTCGCGCGCGGCCGTCCCACCATCGTGTCCAGTGTGGAGGACGGCAACGTGCTGGTCGGCGCGAACGCGGTGGACGGCGACGCGGCGACCCGCTGGGGCAGCGCGTACACCGATCCGCAGTGGATCACGGTGGACCTGGGCGCCTCGCACCCGATCAACCGGGTCAGGCTGAACTGGGAGGCCGCCTACGCGCGGGCCTACCAGGTCCAGACCTCGCCGGACAACGTGGCCTGGACGACGGTCTTCTCCACCACCAGCGGTGACGGGGGCGTCGACGACCTCACCGTCACCGGCACGGGGCGCTACGTGCGCGTGTACGGCACCCAGCGGGGGCTGCCACCGTACGGCTACTCCCTGTGGGATCTGAACGTGTACGGCACCTGACCCGCGGGTCCGGATGACGCCCCGACCGGGCGCGACGCGGCCTTTCCGGCCGGATCGCGCCCGATTCGGGCATAAAAGACAAATCAGACGATCGGCCATCATTTTGCACAGCTCACCGTGATCTCGCTCCCCGCATGGGTATGGCGACATTGATCCGTTCCGCAAAGGAAATCGGAAGGCGGTGAGGTCATGACCAGACCGACCGGCCTGGAGGCGCATCCCGACATTGTCGCGATGCGGGCCAAGTACGAGCGTGCGGGCTCCAGCACGGCCGCACAGGTAATCGATGGGCTGACGCTTCTCGCAGGGCTCTACCTTGCGATATCGCCATGGGTGGTGGGGTTCAACGGCCTGTCCCGGCTCTCGGTGAGCAACATGGTCACCGGGCTGGCGCTGGCCGCTCTCGCCCTGGGGTTCGCGTCGGCCTTCGGCCGGACCTACGGGCTGACGTGGATCGTACCGATCCTGGGAGTCTGGACGATCCTGTCACCCTGGATCATTCGATCGCACACGACCGGGTCGATCTGGAACAACGTCGTCACCGGCATCGTCATCCTGCTGCTCGGGCTGGGGGCCATGGCGGTGGGGACCCGGAAGATGCCCACGAGGTAGTGAGGGGGCGGCCTCAGGGTGTGGCGGTGTGCCCGCCACACCCGCTGTGTGAGCAGGTCCGCCACCCTTCGGGGGCGACCGTCCTGTTTGCGGCGTGCAGCGCGGGTAGGGACCCGGCGTGACGGTGGAACTGCCGCGTGAAGGAGAGGTGTGGATCTGCCGTTCCCGCCACCCACGGTGGCGTGGAGCGGGCGGTCATCGCCCCGCTCAGCCGTTCACAGCCGCTCCCGTCCGGCGCTGAACCGCCGGGGCCGGGGGAAGAAAGGGGAAACGCCATGACCGACCTGAAGGAAGCCCGGGACATGACCAACCCGTACGCCTCCCTCTCGACCGCCGAGCTGATCAGGCACCTGTCGGAGGAGGTGTCCCGGCTCGTCCGGGACGAGATCCGGCTGGGGACCCTGGAGCTCACGCGCAAGGGCAAGAGAGCCGGAAGGGGCGCCGGACTGTTCGGCGGCGCGGGGGTCGTCGCCCTGTACGGCGGCGGCGCGCTGGTCGCCGCGGTGATCCTGCTGATCGCCCAGGTGCTCACGGCGTGGATCGCCGCCGTGATCGTGGGTGTGGCGCTGCTGATCGTCGCGGCCGTTCTCGCGTTGACCGGCAAGAGCCAGGTCTCCAAGGCCACGCCTCCGCTCCCCCAAGAGGCCATCCAGGGCTTCAAGGCCGACGTCGACGCCGTGAAGGAGGGTGCGCACCGATGACCGAGACCGATCCCATCGGGGCGCCGGAACGGCCCACCGCCGGTGAGGTGGGCATGCACCGGCAGGAGCCGGGAACGGCCACCCCCGAGTCCGCGGGGCCGTCGCTGAACGTGCCCGAAGTCCACGCGCCACCGAAGCCGTACGTCAAACCCGTGGTCAGCCACGGCAGGGGCGACCCGCTCGCCGGTCTGTCCGAGACATCCCTCCGGGCACGCCCGGAGGTCCCGCGTGAAAGGAAGCACGAGATGCGCGTATCGGAGGAGGACCGGCTGCGGGACGAGATCGTCCGTACCCGCGAGGACCTCGGCCGCACGGTCGAGGCGCTGGCGCAGAAGGTCGACGTGAAGGCGCGGGCGCAGCAGAAGATGGCGGAGACGAAGGTCGTCGCCAGGGAGAAGGCCTCCGCGATGGCGGGCAGGCTCCGCGAGGTCACCTCGCACTCGGGGAGGGACGGCCGCACCGGGGCGGTCCCCGGCTCGACCGGCGCGCTGAGGGGCGCGGCGGACGGGATCTCCCGCCGCCCGGCCGTCCTCATCGCGGTGGGAGCGGCGACCATGGCCGGGGCCGGGCTGCTGCGCCTGGCCGAGAGGCGCGCCGGTTCCCGCCACCGGTCCTGAGGGCCGCGGGGGAACCGATCCGGCGTCCCGGCCCCCAAGTCTTACCGGGGGCCGGGACGCCGATCGTCCGGGGGTGTGACGGCCGGTTGACCCTGCTGGAGCCGATCGAACGGGAAACAGCCGGTCATTGTGGTCAGGTCGCGGTTGTGGTGAGAGGCGGCCCGGGGCACATGCTCCGGTGTACCGCCCTGCCACGACACGTCCTACGAGGTGAACCACATGCCGCTTCACCCCAATATCGACCCCGAGCTCGCCGAGGGTCTCCGGCACGCCTTCCTCCCGCCCGTCGACTTCGCCCGCATGTCACCGGCTGATCTGCCGGGCCTGCGCCGCCAGATGGGCGCCGCGTTCGCCGCCATGCCGCCCTTCGCCGCGCCGGGGCTTTCCGTGGAGGACCGGATGGCGCCGGGACCGGACGGCGACCCCGACATCAGGGTGCGCGTCTACCGCCCCGAGGAGCGGCGCGGCCCGCTGCCCTGCCTGTACTGGATGCACGGCGGGGGGATGATCCTCGGCCTGGTGGAGATGGACGACGCGCGGATGGCGGGCTACGTGCGGGACGTGGGCTGCGCGGTGGTGTCGGTCGAGTACCGGCTGGCCCCCGAGCACCCGCACCCGGCGCCCGTCGAGGACTGCTACGCCGGCCTGGTGTGGGCGGTCAAGAACGCCGAGGAACTGGGCATCGACCCCGAACGCGTCGCCGTGGGCGGGGCGAGCGCGGGAGGCGGGCTCGCGGCGGGCACCGTCCTGATGGCACGCGACAGGGGAGGCCCGGCGGTCGCGTTCCAGCTCCTGAGCTCTCCCATGCTCGACGACCGGGGCACCACCCCCTCCAGCCGCGAGTTCGCCGAGGCGGTGGCGTGGAACCGCGCCGCCAACGTGTTCGGATGGACGGCCCTGCTCGGGGACTCGGTCGGCACCGCCGGCGTGTCGCCGTACGCCGCGCCGGCCAGGGCCGCCGACCTGTCGGGACTCCCGCCCGCCTACATCGATGCTGGCGGATGGCGGGGAGCCCGGCGTGCAGCGCCGCGGCGACCATGTGACCGGCCATGTCGCTGGTGATCACGGCGTGGCGTGGCCGGGGAGC
>NZ_JBEZFH010000062.1:0-34455 GCF_040649355.1 Sphaerisporangium sp. NPDC049002
TCAAAACACACACCCCCTACGACCAAGCAACCGCCTGGTCACACCGACAGAACGATTTTGCCGCTTGACAGCCCAGCTCCAGGGATGTCTGACCCCCCGCCCCCGCTCACCGTTCCGGCCCCACACCTCTCCGCAAGGTCGTACGGCCTCGCGGCCCGCTCAGCGTTCGAGGAACTCCGTGACCGCCGCGAGGAACTCCTCCGGGCGCTTGGCGTGGACGTCGTGGCCCGCCTCGATCGTCACCAGCCGGGCAGCGGGGATACGTGAGGCCAGGTCGGCGACCTGATCCTGCGGCAGGTGACTGGGCGCGCCACCGGCGATGACGAGGGTCGGCGCGGTGATCTTCGCGAGCCCTTCGAGCCACTCGGGGTCGGGATGATCGCGCTGGTAGGCGGTCTGCTCGACCATGGCCCAGTCGAACGACAGCGTTCCCTCGGGCTTCGCGGGCAACGACAGCCCCGCCGGATGGGGAGCGGGCACATCCTCCAGCACCATCTGCTCGACCCGGTCGGGATACGCCTCGGCGATCAGGACCGCGACCATGCCACCAAGCGAATGGGCCACGAACGTCGCGCGATCCACCTCCAGATGATCGAGCAGCGCGACCACATCGTCACGCATCAGCTCCAGCGTGTAGACCCCCGGCCAGTCGCTGCGCCCATGACCCCGCAGGTCGGGCGCGTAGACCCGCCACGAAGCGGAGAGGCGGTCGACGACGCGCGCCCAGTCGGAGTGATCGAGCCCCCGCCCCGGCAGGAGCACCAGAGGCGGCGCACCGGCGTCCCCCGCCACCTGGTAGGCCACCCGAATCCCGTTGACACCCACAACCCGAAGATCGCCCATCACCCCAACCTAATCCGCCTCCATCCGTGTCGCCTCGAAGTTCGCGACAGGTGAAAGACCTGGGAGCGTATGAGTGAGCGACTCGAAGCAGTGGAGAAGCGGGCCGGCCCAAGCGACCGGGCTCAGAAAGAGCTGTGCCCCGGAGCCCGCTCGAAAGCGATGTCATCCGGGGCGTACGCATGCCATGCTACCGTGCGTGACCGTTCAGAGCAGGCGGACGCCGAGAGCATCAACCGGCTGGTGGGCTACATCTGCCCTACCACAGCCGTATGGATGCGAGACCACTCCAGAGTCCCGGAGGTCCTGCGGATGCGAGCAGATCCAAGCGTGATCATGACCTTCTGATACCCGATGGGCCACTTGAAGAAGCCAGGGCCGGAAAGAATCAAGGGCGGTCGGTTGGCCTTTGGGGCTTACCGACCGCCCTTGGCGATCTGGTGGAGGTGGCGGGAATCGAACCCGCGTCCTTCAACACCACGACAGGGCTTCTCCGGGTGCAGCCTGCTGCGATTTTCTCAGCCCCGATGATCACACAGGCATGTCATCGACGGGCTCAGTCACTGTTAGGTTTCCCTATCGTCCCCGTGACCGGGTCGATCGGTTTAGCCTCCTAGCGATGCCAGGTCCGGGCCGGAGGCGGTCCCGGGCTGACAAGGGCGTGGTCCTCGCTCAGGCGGCGAGGGCCATGTGGCCCTGAGTGCGCGTGTTATTGGCACTTATTGTTTTGCGGTCACAGTGTTAACGAGGTTATGTCCGCAGTCCTCGACCCGCTTCCCCTGGCGCGACATGTCGAAGTCGAAACCAGTCACCCCCTGTGGAGTTGTCGCCCGGCCTCGCGAAAGACCGGACAACCAGAAGATACTCTAGAGAACGCCTGTGGCGCGAACTTGATTCCCCGGCATGCCCAGCACAGCGGCCCGTACATGCCGAAACCCCCGGAAGCGTGGCACATGGCGCACGCCCCCGGGGGCCGACCGGCAGGGTCGAGCCGGTCCGGACGGCAGGGCTTCCCCCGAGATGAAGCCCTGGTCTCATCACGGCGACTGAGCCCGCAACCCCCAAGCGGTGCCCAGTCATCGAGAAAGACGCAGGTCAAGCCCCCAAAGGTTGCTCGCCCCAGGAACTATTTTTTTCAGGCGGCCGTGCGGGCGCTGCGGAAGAACTGACCGGCGATCTGGGCGGAGGCAGTCGCGGTCGCCGTCTCGCTGAGCACGGCCACGGCGACGTCGCCCTGCCAGCCGACGAACCACGAGAGGCTCCTCGGGCGCTTCTTGTCGGTGTAGGTGATGGCGGCGGAGACGCCGTGGACCTTGTCGCCCGGCGCCGCGGCGGCCGCGGCCGTACCGGAGGTGACGCCCGACCGCATGAGGGCGCGCAGCTTGGTCAGCGTCTGGGAGTCCAGCGGAACGGGGCTCGGCGGAGTGGCGGGCGGGACGTCGGACGAGGCGTCGGGCGAGCCGGGAGAGGTGACCAGCGTCGGCGGCCGCCACGTGCCGGAGGCCACGGCACCCGCGACCAGGGCCATCGACAGGGGGCTGACCCGCACGGTCTGCCCAGCGATGATCTTCGCCTTGGCGGCGTCACTCGTGGCCTTGGGGATGGTGCCGCTGAACGACCGCAGCGGCAGGGTCCAGTCGCCGCCGATGCCGAAGCGGGTGGCCGCCTCGGTGAGCGTGCCCGCGTCGACGCGGCGGGCCAGCGACGCCAGCGCGGTGACGCATCCGTTGGCGAAATCGCTGGCCATGGTGGGTGGCGTGCCGACGGGACCCACGGCGACCTGCTCGAACCGCGCGCCCCCGACCGTGCGGCCGACGGGGCACGGCAGCTTCTGCTTGGGATCGACTCCCCCGGCGAGCAGCCCCTCGGCCGCGACGACCGAGAACGCGGTGCCCGGGGGGAACCGGCCGTTGAGCCCGTCGCGCGCCTGGTTCATCTCGTGGGAGCTCACGGCCAGGATCTCGCCCGTCGACGCCCTGACCGCGACCAGGGTCGCGGGGACCGTGCCACTGACGGCGAGATCGGCGGAACGCTGCACGCCCCTGTCGATGGTGGTCCTCACCGACGTGGTGTTCGACCTGCCGGGCCACTGGGCCAGCTCGGCCACCTGCTCGCTCGTCTTCAGGTCGTAGGTGATGACCTTCGTGCCGGTGGAGCCGGTGAGCTGGTCCTGGTAGGCCTTCTGCAGCCCGCCCTGGCCGACGGTGTCACCCGCGCGCTGCGGCCCGCCGAGCTGCTGCTCGGTCTCTGGCGTGATCGCGCCGACCTTGCCGATGATGTCGGCCGGCTGGGCGGGCGCGACCGGCTGCGACTTCTTGTCGATCTTCAGGTCGGGGATCTCGTCCAGGCGGTCGCGAAGCTGGGCGTACTTGGTGCCGCCGAACGTCACCAGCGGCACGAAGGTCTGGGGCGGGGCCGACCTGATGCGGCTGAGCAGACGATCTTGGGCGAAGCCGGTCACCTGGTAGAGCCGTTCGCACACGCCCACAGGATCCTTGACCCTGGCGGGGAAGACACCCGCGACGTAAAGCGTCGCCTCCCTCTGGAGCGCGTCACCGTTGCGGTCCTCGATGGGCTGGCGGCCCATGGAGGAGACCTCCACCGCGAAGCGCTGCCCCTCACGGAGCTGCGGGTGGATGACGCTCGGCGACCAGCGGACCTTCCAGGTGCCGTCGACCACGTGCAGCGGCAGATCGTTGTCGTACTGCCAGATGGGGTTGTTGTCCCCGAGGTCGACCTGGACCCGGAACTTCGCGTCGGCGTTCTCGCCGTTGGTCCGCAGCCCCTTGAGGGAGAAGCGGATCGACGCGGCGTCCAGCTGCAGGCCGGCCTCTTCCAGGGCCTTCTTGACGACCTTCGGGTCGCCGTCGGTGCGCTCGGCGGCCGAGCCGAAGTCGCCGGTCTGCCATCCGACCAGGAACTGGCTGACGGCCTCGTGCGGCGACGGCTCGCTGAGGCAGGCCGACAGCAGGGGAACGGCCACGGCCAGCGACAGTCCCGCCGACAGCGTTCTTCTCATGCGTACGACTAGCGGCACGGCTGATCGGACCTCATCGGTTGCGGTGACGAAGGGCGCGGGCCATCTCCCGGGTCGCCTGCTTCTCGGCGAGGTCGTGCCGCTTGTCCCAGGTCTTCTTACCGCGCGCCACACCGATCTCGACCTTGGCCTTGCCGTCCTTGAAGTACAGCGACAGGGGGACCAGCGTCAGACCGGACTCCTTGGTCTTGTTGATGATCTTCCCGATCTCCTTGCGGTGGAGCAGGAGCTTGCGGGGGCGCCGCGAGGCGTGGTTGGTCCACGTGCCCATGTGGTACTCGGGGATGTGGATGTTCATCAGCCACACCTCGTCATCTTTGACCTGGGCGTACCCGTCCGACAGGCTCGCCCGGCCGGCACGGAGGGATTTCACCTCCGTGCCCATCAGGACGAGCCCCGCCTCGTAGGTGTCCTCGATCTGATAGTCGTGCCGGGCACGCTTGTTCTGGGCGATGAGCTTGCGCCCGGTCTCACGTGGCATAGCGTCGAGCCTACCGGGGTGTGTCACACCCTCAGGTATCGCCGGAGGGTGACGAAGGAGGCGAGGATACAGATCAGCACGCCGACCACGGTCGTCAACGTGATCACCTGCGCGACCTCGGTCCAGCCTAGCTGCGTGGACAGGACGAAGTAGCTCTTCATCCCGTCGAACAACACGATCTTGGCCAGCATCAGCAGGATCGCGGAGATCACGCCGCCGACCAGGCCGGCGATGGTGCCCTCCATGACGAACGGTAGCTGGATGTAGAGGTTGGAGGCGCCGACCAGGCGCATGATCCCGGTCTCCCGCCTCCGGTTGTACGCGGACAGCCGCACGGTGTTGCCGATCAGGAGGATCGCCGCGAAGACCTGGATCATCGCCACGATGAGCGCCGCCCACCGCAGCTTGTCCATCAGGCCGAAGAACTTGTCGAGCAACTGCTGGTCGTTGACCACGTTGGACACGCCCGGGGCGCCGCTGAGGCGGTCGAACACGGCCTTGTAGTCATCGGGGTTCTTCAGCTTGACCCGGAACGACTCGGGCATGTCGTCGACCTTGACCGCGGAGAGGAACACGCTGTTGCTGCTGTAAGCGGCCTTGAAGTTCTGGTAGGCCTGCTCCTGGCCCTCGAAGGAGACCCTGTCCACCTGGGCCATGCTCTCGATCTGCGTCTTCAGCGCCTGCTTCTCCTGGTCGCTGACGGCGCCGCGGCCCTTGCAGGCCTGGAACGGGTCGTTCTTCTTGCACAGGAACGCCGACAGCTGGACCTTGTCGGACCAGTAGCTGCTCATGCTGCCGACCTGTGCGTTGATCATCAGCCCAATGCCGAGCAGCGCCATGCCGATGGCCACGGTCACGATGACCGCGACGGTCATCGTGAGGTTGCGGCGAAGGCCGATCCAGACCTCAGAGAAGATGAAGTTTGCCCGCATGCTGTGGGTGTCCCCTGTTGCTCTCGCTTGGTGATCAGTACGCCTGACCGTAGACGCCGCGTGACTGATCTCGGACGATCTTGCCGTCCTCCAGCTCGACCACGCGCTTGCGCATGGAGTCGACAATGGCGGCGTCATGGGTGGCCATGACGACGGTGGTGCCGGTCCGGTTGATCCGGTCGAGCACCTTCATGATCCCGATGCTGGTCGCGGGGTCGATGTTTCCCGTGGGCTCGTCCGCGAGCAGGATCATCGGGCGGTTGACGAACGCGCGGGCCATGGCGACCCGCTGTTGCTCACCTCCGGACAGCTCGTCGGGCATACGGTGTGCCTTTCCTTCCAGGCCGACCAGCTCGACGACCTCAGGCACCACCTTGCGGATGAACCGCCGGGGCTTGCCGATGACCTCCAACGCGAACGCCACGTTCTCGTAGACGTTCTTGTTGGGCAGCAGCCGGAAGTCCTGGAACACGCAGCCGATGCGGCGGCGCAGATGCGGCACCTTGAAGTTCGACAGGCGCGCCAGATCCTTCCCGGCGACATGTATAGCGCCCGAGTTCGGGCGCTCCTCCTTCAGGACCAGGCGGAGAAAGGTCGACTTCCCCGACCCCGAAGGACCGACCAGGAACACGAACTCACCCTTGTCGACGTCAACGCTGACGTGGTCGAGGGCAGGGCGGTTCTGGTTAACGTAGACCTTGGTGACATTATCGAAATGGATCACAGGCGCATCACGGCATGCCAGTCTAGGGGTTAGGACGGTCGCGGAAGTGGCCGCGTGGGCCACAGCGCATTGCTCGCCGGCCGGGGGGCGCCGCTCTTTACCATTGATCGACGTTCCGGTTGGCCGAGGCTCAGTCTAGGGGTAACACTGGCATGGAACGTCCATAACGGAAACAAAACGATTCCACACTCGCTATCAGGCTGGTAAAGCGATCACCGTGGAGAGGGAGATATCCCGTGAGCTGCGAACATCTCATCTGTGCCCAGTGCGCCGGTCCAGTCGTGGAGGGCCGCTGCCCCGCCTGCCGGGCCAGTAGGGCCAGGGTCCATCACCATGGGCTGGGGGGTCTTTCCCCCATGCTCATCGCGATAATCCTGTTTGTCCTGCTCGCTGCGACCCTGGCGCTGAAGCACCTGTACGGCGCCTGACGGCGTCCGGTACGGATCCCGGAGCGCCGGGATCCGTACGAGGGGCTAGCCCGCCGCGCCCGACTCGATGCGCCGCGTCCATCGGATCTCGCCCTCGATGAACTCGTCGAGGTCGCCGTCGAGCACGGCGCTGGGGTTGCCCGCCTCGACGGAGGTGCGCAGGTCCTTCACGATCTGGTAAGGGTGGAGGACGTAGTTGCGGATCTGCGTGCCCCACGAGGTGGTCGCCTCGCCACGCAGCTCCGACATCTTCTCGGCCTCTTCCTGCCGCTTGCGCTCCAGCAGCTTGGCCTGGAGCACGGTCATCGCGGAGGCGCGGTTCTGGAGCTGGGACCGCTCGTTCTGGCAGGAGACGACGATGCCGGTGGGCAGGTGGGTGATGCGCACCGCCGAGTCGGTGGTGTTGACGCCCTGTCCGCCGGGACCCGACGAGCGGTAGACGTCGATGCGCAGATCGTCCTCGTTGATGTCGATGTGATCGGTCTGCTCGACGACCGGCACCACGTCGACGCCCGCGAAGGAGGTCTGGCGGCGGCCCTGGTTGTCGAACGGGCTGATGCGGACGAGCCGGTGGGTGCCGTGCTCGCCCCTCAGCGTGCCGTAGGCGTAGGGCGCCTTGACGACGAAGGTCGCCGACTTGATGCCGGCCTCTTCGGCGTAGGAGGTGTCGTACACCTCGGTGGAGTAGCCCTTGCGCTCGGCCCAGCGGAGATACATGCGGAGCAGCATCTGCGCCCAGTCGGCCGCGTCGACGCCGCCGGCCTGGGAGTTGATCGTGATGAGCGCCTCGCGGGCGTCGTACGGCCCGGCGAGCAGCGTGCGCACCTCCAGGGCGTTGACGTCGGTGCGCAGGGACGCGAGCTCCCGCCCGGCCTCCTCGCGCGTCTCGGCGTCGTCCTCGGCCTCGGCCAGCTCGTACAGGACGTTGATGTCGTCCAGCCTGCGGAGAAGGCCCTCGACGCGGTTGAGCTCGCCCTGCATGTGGGAGAGCTTGCTCGTGACCTTCTGCGCCTGCTCAGGGTCGTTCCACAGGTCTGGCGCGGCAGCCTGCTCCTCCAACTCGGCGATCTGCTTTCGCATAACGTCGAGGTCCAGCACGTCCTGAATGCCCTTCAGTGTGCCGGTAAGCTCGCTGATCTCTTCTGCGGGATCGATGGCTGCCACATCTGCCAAGGGTACGCGACACCGGAGGCACCTCGCGCGTGGCTAGCATGGGCGGTCTGCGGGGGACCCATCGGGAGGCGAGCGTGAACCGGACCATGCGTGCGGTCCTGGCGATGTTCCTGTCCGCCGTCACGGCCGCCGCGTGCGCGTCCGGCGGGCACGAGATCCGGCGCAGCCCCGTCGCCGCCACCTCGGCGTCCACCGGCGCCTCCACGCCCGTCCCGTCTCCTTCCGCCTCGCCGACGGCCACGGACTCCCCCGCGGTCACGCTCACCGAGGCGGCGGACGTGATGCGCGAGATCCTCCAGACGGACGACGTCCTGCGGGCGTCGGGCGACGAGTCCTACGCACTCCAGCAGGTGCAGGGCGCGCAGAGCCTGATCACCGCGACCGCCTTCCAGTCGACCGGCATGAAGCCGCCCCGCTACACCTGGGGGAGGCCGAAGCTGCTGGTCCCGCAGCTCGACCGGTTCCCCTACTGGTTCGCCGCGGTCGTCGAGCGGCGGGACGCCGACGGGGCGAGCCGCACGGCGGTGCTCGCCTTCATGAAGCAGTACGAGATCTCCCGCTGGCAGCTCAGCTTCGCGTCCCTGCTCTACCCCGGCACGAAGCCACCCGAGGTCAGCCTGGACTCCCGGGGGTACGCCACCCCGCTGGCCACCCGCGACGACTCCATCGCGATCAGCCCGCACCTCATGGCGCCGCTGCACGCGACGATCGCCGAGGAGGGCCCCGGCGGGTTCGCGGCGGGCCTGATCGCGGCCGGCCCGCAGACCACCGGCTACTTCACCGAGGTGAAGAAGATCCAGCCCGAGGCCAAGCTGCGCGGGTTCCTGTACGACTCGCTCTTCGCCGCGACCGCCTTCCCCATCTTCGCCCTGCGCACCACCGACGGCGGAGCCGTCATCCTGTACTCCCTGACGCGCACCACGCTCCGGCAGGCCAAGATCAAGCACGCCGACGGGCTCGTGCCCGTGCCCAAGGAGGTTCGCTGGGCCGTCGGCAGCGTCGTGGTGCCGAACACGCTCCGGGTGGTCGAGACGCAGCAGTACGTCAGCCACGTCTTGCGCAGGGGCGCCGCCGAACCCGCGAAGATCATCGGATTCGACGGCGCCGCCACCGGCGTCAGCGACAAGTGACGCCGCCCGGCGCGTGAGAGGTCAGCCCTCGGCGTGGGGCAGGTTGCTGGTCGCGACCAGGGTGCGCACCGCGCGGAGCGCCACCGACAGCGTGGCCAGGTCGAAGTGGTCGCTCTCCCAGATCTCCGACAGCGTCTGGCGTGCACGCGCGACGGCCGCGGAGTTCGCCTCCGACCAGCGGGCCAGGCGCTCCTCGGGCGTCAGCCCCGGCTCGCTGTGCGTGAGGACGTCACGGGTGAGCGTGGCGTGCGCGGCGTACAGGTCGTCGCGCAGCGCGGCCCTCGCCATGGAGTTCCACCGGTTGTCGCGGGGCAGGGCGATGACCCGCTCGCGCAGCCGGGCGAGCTGGAGCCGCTCGGCCAGGTCGAAGTAGACCTCCGCGACGTCGAGCACGGGACGGCCGGTACGCGAGGAGATCTCCACGAGGTCGAAGGTCGAGTACGCCGGCACCATCACCGCCGCGCGTTCGGCCAGCTCCGCGGGCACGCCCCGTGCCAGGAACCCGTCGCGGCGCTCCTCGAAGGCCGTGAGGTCGGGCCCGGTGAGCAGCTTGGGCAGATGCGGCAGCAGCCCGTCGGCGCCCTCGACGAAGAACCTCACGGTGGAGGCCAGGTCGAGCGGGGGCCTGCGGTTGCCGAGCAGCCAGCGCGCGCCCCGCTCGGCGAGCTTGCGGCCCTCCAGCAGCATGGCGAGCTGGGTGGCGGTGTCCACCTTGTTGTCCAGCGCCTCGACGTCCCGCCGGAAGCTCGGCAGCTCGAAGACCTCCCTGGACACCAGATACGCCCTGGCGATGTCGGGGGTGGACGCGCCCGTCTCCTCGCCGAAGCGGAACATGAACGTGGTGCCGCTCGCGTTGACCAGGTCGTTCACCACGCGGGTGGTGATGATCTCGCGGCGCAGCGGGTGGGCGTCCATGGCCGTGCGGAACCGCTCTCGCAGCGCCGAGGGGAAGTAGCCCACCAGCCACGACTCCAGGTACGGGTCGTCGGGCAGGTCGGAGGCGAGCAGCTCGTGGTCGGCCACCAGCTTGGTGTACGCGAGCAGCACCGAGAACTCCGGAGCGGTGAGCCCGAGCCCGGCCTGGCGCCGCTCGGCCAGCATCTTGTCGGAGGGCAGCGCCTCCAGCTCCCGGTTGACCAGGCCCTCGCGCTCCAGCTTGCGGAGGTAGCGGGAGTGGATGTGCAGCATCTCGGGGGCCTGGGCCCGCGCGGCGGCCAGCACGACGTTCTGCGCCTGGTTGTCGCCGAGCACGAGCCCGGCCACCTCGTCGGTCATGTCGAGGAAGAGCTGGTCACGCTGCTGGTCGGTGAGCCGGCCGTCCCGCACCACGCGGTCGAGCAGGATCTTGATGTTCACCTCGTGGTCGGAGGTGTCCACGCCGGCCGAGTTGTCGATGAAGTCGGTGTTGACGAGCCCGCCGTTCAGCGCGAACTCGATGCGGGCGAGCTGGGTCAGGCCGAGGTTGCCGCCCTCGCCGACCACCTTGCACCGCAGGTCGGCGGCGTTGACGCGCAGTGAGTCGTTGGCCTTGTCGCCGACGTCGGCGTGGCTCTCGGAGGACGCCTTGACGTAGGTGCCGATGCCTCCGTTCCAGAGCAGGTCGACCGGGGCCTTCAGGATGGCGTTGATCAGGTCGTTCGGGGTGAGCGCCGACACCCCGTCGGAGAGGCCGAGCGCCGCGCGCATCTGGGGGGAGACCGGCACCGACTTGGCCGTACGCGGCCAGACGCCGCCGCCGGTGGAGATCAGCTTGG
Source organism: Sphaerisporangium sp. NPDC049002 (assembly GCF_040649355.1). Lineage (NCBI taxonomy): Bacteria > Bacillati > Actinomycetota > Actinomycetes > Streptosporangiales > Streptosporangiaceae > Sphaerisporangium > Sphaerisporangium sp. NPDC049002. The sequence goes on from NZ_JBEZFH010000062.1 coordinate 10,500, forward strand.
TGTCGTAGTCGGCCCAGGAGCTGCGCGGCAGGGCGAACAGACGCGACCGTTCGGCGAAGCCGCGCGCGGCGTCCGGCGAGGGGTCGACGAAGATGTGCCGGTGGTCGAAGGCCGCGACCAGCTTGATGTGCTGGGAAAGCAGCATGCCGTTGCCGAAGACGTCGCCCGACATGTCGCCCACGCCCGCCACCGTGAAGTCGGTGGTCTGGACGTCGATCCCCAGCGAGCGGAAGTGGTAGGCGACGGACTCCCACGCGCCCCGCGCGGTGATGCCCATGGCCTTGTGGTCGTAGCCGACGGAGCCTCCGGAGGCGAAGGCGTCGCCGAGCCAGAACCCGTAGTCCTTGGACACGCTGTTGGCGATGTCGGAGAACGTCGCGGTGCCCTTGTCGGCCGCGACGACGAGGTAGGTGTCGTCGCCGTCGTGCCGCACGACGTCGGCGGGCGGGACCACCTTGTTGTCGACCAGGTTGTCGGTGATGTCGAGCAGGCCCGAGATGAACTGGCGGTAGCAGGCCACGCCCTCGGCCATGAGCTCGTCGCGCCCGCCGCCCACCGGCGGCTTCTTCACGACAAAGCCACCCTTGGACCCAGTAGGCACGATGACCGTATTTTTCACCATCTGGGCCTTGACCAGGCCGAGGACCTCGGTCCGGAAGTCCTCCATGCGGTCCGACCAGCGCAGGCCGCCCCGCGCGACCTTGCCGAACCGCAGGTGAACGCCCTCCACCTTCGGCGAGTACACGAAGATCTCGTACTTGGGCCGGGGCAGCGGCAGCACGCTGATCGCCGAGGAGTCGAACTTGATGGAGATGTACGGCTTGCGCTTGCCGTCCACCCGCTGGAAGGCGTTGGTGCGCAGCGTGGCGAGGATCATCTCCAGGTAGGCCCGCAGGATGCGGTCCTCGTCCAGCGAGGCGACCTCGTCCAGGGCGGCGAGCACCTCCTCGTGCAGGGCCTCGCTGAGGTCCTCCCGCGCGTCGTCCGTGCGGCGCGGGTCCAGCCTGGACTCGAAGAGGCGGACGAGGAGGTTGGCCAGCCGGATGTTCCCGAGGAGCACCTTTTCGATGTAGCGCTGGCTGAAGGCGATGCCCGCCTGGCGGAGGTACTTCGCGTAAATCCGCAGGATCTGGGCCTGCTCCCAGGTGAGACCGGCGCCGAGCACGAGCCCGTTGAAGCCGTCGCTCTCGATCTCACCGCGCCAGAGCGCCGCGAAGGCGTCCTGGAACAGCCGCTTGAACTGCTCGTGGTCGACCACCTCCGAGTGGGGGCACCGCAGGCCGAAGTCGTAGATCCAGGCGGGCCGCTCGCCCTTCCTGGTGATCTGGTACGGCCGCTCGTCCACCACCTCGACGCCCATGCGCGACAGCAGGGGGAGGATCTCGGAGAGGGAGATCGCGGAGCCGATGCGGTAGATCTTGAACCGCCGCTCGCCCTGGGTCCGGTCGCGCGGCTCGTACAGATCCATCCCGATCTGGCCGGGGGCGTCCGAGAGCCGTTCGAGGCGGTACAGGTCCGCGACGGCCGTACGGGGGCTGAAGTCCTCCTTGTAACCCTCGGGGAACGCCGCGGCGTAGCGGCGGGTCAGCGACGTGGCCTCCTTCTCCGGGGAGAACTCGCCGATCGCCGCGGCGAGGTCCTCCTTCCAGGAGCGGGTGGTGGCCGCGATGCGGGCCTCCAGCTCCGCGAGGTTCACATCGGCGCCGCCCATCGGCTTGCCGCGCTCACCCCGGATGACCACGTGCAGGCGGGCCAGCGGCGACTCGCCGATCATCGTGCTGTAGTCGAGGGTCGTGCCGCCGAGCGTCTGGATCAGGATGTCCTGCATCCGCAGGCGGACGTCGGTGGTGTACCGGTCACGCGGCAGGTAGATCAGGCAGGAGATGTAGCGGTTGTAGTCGTCGCGGCGCAGGAAGAGCTTGACCCGCTTGCGCTCGCGCAGGCGCAGCACGCCCAGCACCATCGGCACCAGGTCGTCGGCCGACACCTGGAACAGCTCCGCGCGCGGGTAGGTCTCCAGTATCTCGATGAGGTCCTTGCCGTCGTGGCTGTCGGCGGTGAGCCCGGCCTTGTCGAGCACCTCTTGGAGCCGGTGCCGCAGCACCGGGATGTGCGAGATCGACTCGCTGTAGGCCATGTGCGAGAACAGGCCGAGGAAGCGGCGCTCGCCGATCACCTCGCCCTCGGGCGAGAAGAGCTTCGCGCCGATGTAGTCGAGGTAGGCCGGCCGGTGCACGGTCGCCCTGCTGTTCGCCTTGGTCACGACGAGCAGCTGTTTCTCACGGGCCTTCGCCCGCAGCTCGGGGGACATCGCGGCGAAGCTGGCCGAGCCGGCCTTGTCGGCCCGCAGGATGCCGAGGCCGGTGCCGGGCAGGGCGCGCAGCCCGTCGCCGTCGGGGCCCATCTCCAGGCGGTACTCGCGGTATCCGAGGAAGTTGAAGTGCCCGTCCGCGAGCCAGCGGAGCAGCTCCAGGCTGTCCTCCAGGTCTCCGGGCGGGAGCTCCGGCGGGGCGGCCTCCAGGTCGCCCGCGATCTGGAGGGCCAGGGCCCGCATCTTCGGGTAGTCCTCGACGGAGTACCGGACGTCCTGCAGGACCCGCTGCAGGTCCCTCTCCAGCCCCGCGAGCACCTCGGGGTCGCCCTGCCGGTCGATCTCGATGTGCATCCACGACTCGACCAGCACCTGACCGGTGAGCTCGGCCTGCTCGCGGCCGAGCATCTTGCCCGTCATGTCGCGGCGGACCTTCATCTGCGGGTGCACGATGATGTGGGCGCCCATCTCGTGACGGTCGAGCTCCATGGTGACCGAGTCGACGAGGAAGGACATGTCGTCGGTGACCACCTCGACGACGGAGTTCCCGAGGTCGAAGCCGTGCTGCTCGACCGTCGGAGTGTAGGCGCGGACCAGGGCCCGGCCCTGCGGACGGTAGTCGGCGAGCCGCCGGTGCGCCATGGCCGGCCCGTACAGCTCCACGGGCTCGCGGTCGATCACATCCTCTGGCGCGACATGCCGGTAGTAGAGCCGCAGAAACTCAAGGATGCTCTCACCGTCGAGGTGATCGCCGTCCGGGGTCTCTGCACACAGTTCAGCAGCGGACCGCAGAAGCCGGTCCTTTGCCTCGTCGAGCGGCATGTCGCTCTCACTCCTTTGTGAGGGTTCGCCTTCGTTCCAGATGGTCACGACCCAGACCCCGGTCTCCGTTGACCGGGTCCTCTCTGGCCGTACCCGATATCAGCCCATCACACGTGAAACGTCAACTTGTCCGGAATCGTGCGCAATTCCCTGATCGGACGAGCCTTCGACCCCATCACGTGCGCCGTGACCGATCTGTGATAAACCAAGCCACCCTCGCGGACGTCTCACTCAACGAGCGCGACCTTTCGCGACCGATGACCCGTTCTTGGGGGATGAGTGACCATGCGCCCCGCGCTCGACCGCCGGAGTTTCCTCCGCGCCTCGGCCACCTCCGCCGTCGCAGCCACGGCGGTGGCGAGCGCCTGCGGGAACACCGGGGCGGCCGCGCGCGCCGCCACCGGGACCACGGCGCGGACGGGCCCCTCGCCGTCGGACTGGACCTCCCTGGGCAAGGGCCTGGCCGGGCGCCTGATCCGCCCCGGGGACGCCTCGTACGACACGGCCCGCCGTCTGTACAACCCCTCGTTCGACGGCATACAGCCCGCCGCCGTGGCGTACTGCGCGAACCCGTCGGACGTGGCCGAGTGCCTGGCCTTCGCCAAGCGGCTCCGCGTGCCGGTGACCTCGCGGTCGGGCGGCCACAGCTATGCGGGCTGGTCGTCCGGGACGGGTCTCGTCGTGGACGTCTCGCGCATGAACGGCGTGCGCGCCACATCGGGGCGCGCGGTCGTGGGCGCGGGCGCGCAACTGGTCGACGTGTACGACCGGCTGGCCTCGCATGGAGTGAGCATACCGGGCGGCTCCTGCCCGACGGTGGGCATCGCCGGACTGACCCTGGGCGGGGGCATCGGCGTCGTCGCCAGGAAGTACGGCCTGACCTGCGACGCGCTGGAATCGCTCCAGATCGTCACCGCCGACGGCCGGGTGCTGACCTGTGACGCCGACCACGAGCCCGAGCTCTACTGGGCCTCGCGCGGCGGCGGTGGGGGCAACTTCGGCGTCGCCGTGTCGTTCACCTTCCGCACGCACGCCACGCGCGACGTCACGCTGTTCTTCCTGCACTGGCCGTGGTCGCGCGCCCGCAAGGCGATCGCCGCCTGGCAGGCGTGGGCGCCCTTCGAACCGGACGCCATGTGGTCCAACCTCCACCTGACCCGGGATCCCTCGCTGGACCTGCAGATCGGCGGCCTCTACCTCGGATCGCGGGCGGACTGCGAGCGCCGGCTGGAACCGCTGATCGGAAAGATCGGCGCCCAGCCCTCCACCCGCTACGTCACCCAGACGTCCTACCGCCAGGCCATGATGATCGAGGCGGGCTGCTCGACCCGCACGGTGTCCCAGTGCCACCGGCCGGGAAGCCTTCCGGGGCAGACGGCCGACGGCCGCTTCCCGCGCGACGCGTTCAGCGCCAAGTCGCACATGGCCTACGGGCCCCTGTCGGCCGCGGGCATCGGCGCCCTGGTCGACCAGACGGCCCGCCCGGGACGGCACGCCGTGCTCCTCGACGCCCTCGGCGGCGCGGTCGGGCGGGTACGGCCGGGAGCGACCGCGTTCCCGCACCGCACGGCGCTGTTCAGCGTGCAGTACTACGCGCACATGGCGGGCGCGGCCGCCTGGCTGCGCGGCGCGCACGCCGCCATGGCTCCGCACTTCGGCGACCACGCCTACGTCAACTACATCGACCCGGCCCTGAGCGGCTGGCGTCAGGCCTACTACGGCGCCAACGCCGGCCGCCTCGCCAAGGTGAAGGCCGCCTACGACCCCGGGCGCCTCTTCCGCTTCCCGCAGGCCGTCTGACCGGGGCCGGTCACGGGACGAAGTGCTTCAGCACCTCGGGGTTGGCCATGGCGCCCGTGTTGGCGGCCTTCTCCACGGGGGTGCCGAGAAGGATCTTCCTTACCGGCACCTCCAGCTTCTTGCCGCTGAGCGTGCGGGGGATGCCGGGCACCTCGCGGATCTCGTTCGGCACGTGGCGCGGGGACAGCTCGCCTCTGATGGCCTCCTTGAGCTTCGTCACCAGCGCGTCGGTCAGCGTGCCGCCCTCGGACATCGTCACGTACAGCAGCAGCCGGCCCTCCTGCCCGAGCTGGCCGGTGTCGATGACCAGGCTGTCCTCGATCTCGGGGAACCGCTCGACGACGCGGTAGAACTCGCTGGTCCCCATGCGCACCCCGCCGCGGTTCAGCGTGGAGTCGGACCTGCCGTAGATCACGCAGGAACCGTCAGGCTGGATCTTGATCCAGTCACCGTGCCGCCAGACGCCCGGATAGTCGGCGAAGTAACTCTCCTGGTAGCGGGCGCCGTCGGGGTCGTTCCAGAACATGACGGGCATCGACGGCATGGGCCGGGTCACCACCAGCTCGCCGACCTCGCCGACCACCGAATCGCCCTCCGGGTCGTAGGACTCGACGGACGCGCCGAGGCAGCGGCAGGGGATCACCCCCGCCCTGACCGGCAGCACGGGCACCGCGCCCACGAACCCCGTGCACACGTCGGTGCCGCCGGAGAACGATCCGAGCTGGACGCCCGGCAGGACGTCGTACAGCCAGCCGAACCCTTCGGGCGGCAGCGGCGAGCCGGTCGAGCCGACCCCCCTGAGCCTCTCCAGGCCGGACGGGCTCAGCTCCGCGCGCATGGAGGCGATGATGTACGGCGCGCCGGTGCCGAAGTAGGTGACACCCTCCTCGGCCGCCAGCCGCCAGAGCGCGTCGGGTCCGGGGTGCGTGGCGCTGCCGTCGTAGAGGACCACGGTGGCGCCGACGAGCAGGCCTCCCACCAGGTAGTTCCACATCATCCAGCCGGTCGTGGTGTACCAGAGGAACACGTCGCCTTCGCCTAGATCCTGATGAAAGGTGAGCGCCTTCAGGTGCTCCAGCACGATGCCGCCGTGGCCGTGGACGATCGGCTTGGGCAGCCCCGTGGTGCCCGAGGAGTAGACGATCCAGAGCGGATGGTCGAACGGCACGGGCTCGAAGGCGAGCGGCGCGGGCTCGGCCCGCAGCCCGTCCCAGGAGTCCGTGCCGACCATCACGGTCGCGACCAGGCTCGGGAGCTTGGCCGCGATGTCGGCCACCACGGCCGACCGGTCGAAGGAGCGGCCGTTGTAGCTGTAGGAGCCGACCGCGATCAGCACCTTGGGCGTGATCTGCGTGAACCTGTCGACCACGCTGGAGGCGCCGAAATCGGGCGAGCAGGACGACCAGATCGCGCCGAGGCTCGCGGTGGCGAGGAAGGCGATCAGTGCTTCAGGGGCATTGGGAAGATACCCCGCGACGCGGTCTCCCCGGGTGACCCCGAGCCGCACCAGGCCCGCCCTGACCCGGGCGACCTCCTCCGCGAGCTCGCCGTACGTGAACGAGCGCCGGTCGCCCGCCTCGTCGCGCGAGATCACGGCGAGGCGGCCGGGGTCTCCGCGCAACGCGTTCTCCGCGTAGTTCAGGGTCGATCCCCCGAACCATTTCGCGGCCGGCATCGTCCCGCTGATGACGGGCCCGTCGCCACGGTCGCCGACGACCGAGAAATAGTCCCAGACCGAGGTCCAGAACTCTTCAGGAGCCTCGACCGACCAGCGCCACAGATCTTCGTAACCGTGCTCGGAACGCCCCAGCCACGTGGCGAACCGGGTGACCTTCGCGTCGCGGATCACCTCGGGGGACGGCTCCCAGAGCAACGCACCTTCCTCAACCATGGCCCCATCCTGTCGGAGCCCCCCGCCCCGCCGCCATCCCGCCCGCCCACACATCGGCGCCCACCGGCCTGGTAATCCCCTTGCCGGGCACGGCGCGGCCGGCTCGTGGCCGATGCGGACTCAATCCACGGCCTCTGGGTCAGGCGGACTTCCGGTCGAGGGGGCTGGTGAGGCGGGCGACCGCCGCGACCACCTCGGAGGCGTTGGCCAGGTCCTGCAGCACGATGTCCGCGCCCGCCTCGCGCAGCTCGGCCGAGGTCGAGCGGCCCGACGCCACGGCGATCATCGCGGCTCCGGCGATGCGGGCGGCCTGCACGTCTCTGGCCGAGTCGCCGATCAGCACCGTGTTCGACCCGTCGCAGGCGAAGCCGTACATCTGCTTGACCCTGCCCTGGGCGACCTGGAGGAGCGTCGCCTTGGGGTAGACCTCCTCGCCGTACCCGCCGACCTCGAAGTCGACGTACTTCTCCAGGCCGAACGCCTTCAGCTTGAGCATGGCGTTGGCCTTGACGGTCCCGGTGAGCACCGACTGGACCACCCCTTCGAGCCTGGCCACGGCCTTCAGCGCGTCCTTGGCGCCGGGCATGGCGCGCCCGTCCTTGTCGAGACGCTTGCGCCGGGCGGCGAACGCGGCGGAGAGGGCGTCGATGAACCGGGGAAGGTGATCGTCACCGGTCACGATGCCGTTGATGGCGAGCGTCTCGAAGATGATCTCCGAGTCGGGGCGGCCCATCGCGGGCGCCAGCTTCACCAGCGGGCGCCCGGTGACCTGCCGGAACGCGTCGGCGTAGGCGTCACGGGTGACGATCGCCACGTCGACCAGGGTGAGGTCGACGTTCCAGAGCACGAGACGGTTAATGGGGGGCCTCCGAAGGCGTGAGGGGTGCGCGCTCAGAGTACGACGATCGCGCGCCCCCGACGCCGACCCATGCCCAACTCGTCACCCGTCGAGAGGAATGTCCCGGACGGCCGCTCCCGTCGCGGGCCCGGTCACTTGGCGTGGTCGAAGGCCTTGGACAGGGACTCGACGACCGGGAAGCCGGAGGCCGCGAGCTCGGCGCGGCTGGTCATGCCTCCGGTGTACAGGACCGCGTGGGCGCCGACATGCTCGGCCGCGTGAGCGTCGTCGATGCTGTCGCCGATCACGAGGATCTCGGACGGCTTCACGTCGAGCGACTCGATGTGGACCACCATGTGCTCGGCCTTGCCCCCGCCCGGCGCGCCGTTGCTCAGGCCGTCGATGCGGGCGAAGTACTCGGAGATGCCCAGCTCGGCGGTCTTGCTCACCAGCCGGTCGTGTGCCCACATGGACAGCAGCGACTGGGTGCGCCCTGAGTCGGCCCAGCTGCGCAGGCAGTCGAGCGCCTCCTCGGCGAGGGCGCACGAGAGCATCAGCCGGTGGTAGTGGTCGTGGAACGCCTGGTCGAGCCTCTCCCACTCCCCCTCGTACATCGGCCGGCCGAGGATGCGCTCGTAGGCGACCCAGATCGGGCGGGTGTAGGCGGCCCGGAAGCCGTCGTTGTCGAATGCGGCCACGCCGTAGGGTCTGAACACCTCGTTCGTGGCTCCCACCACGGCTTCGATGTCGTGGAAAAGCGTGCCGTTCCAATCCCAGATGATGTGCTTCATAACAAGGTCCAGAATAAACGAACCCCTTGCACCAAGCATTGGAATATAGGGGTGGCACTGTGACCACATCCCGGTCACGCGGAACGGCGGCCGGGGGCCCGGCCGGTCAGGTGAGGAGGTCGGGGATCTCCTGGGTGGCGTACCACAGCAGCTCGTGGGCCTCGGCGCCGTCGGCCTCGAACCGGGCGTCGTCGTCGCCCGCGTCCGCCGCGAAGACGGCCGCGAGCGCCGTCTCCACGTCGGGCACGGCCTGCGGGTCGTCCACGTGCGCGGCGGCGATCTTGTTCATCGGCACCGCGACCGGGATCCGCACCCGCGAGCGGTCCTCAAGGTCCGTGCCGGCCTTCACCATGTCGTCCGGCACCTCGGCGGCGATCACCACGCGTCGTGCCGGGACCTCCACGCCGTCCGCGCGGTCGGCCGCCAGCATCCGCAGGGACGCCCTGGCGGCGTCCGTCAGCGCGACGTATTCGAGCTCCTCGGTGTCACCCGAGACGTACCACTCGACCAGTGCGGGGGTCACCGCGTAGCCGGTCAGCGGGGCCGGGCCGACCTCCCCCGTGGCGACCACACGGGCCAGCGCGGGAAGGGTGCACGGCAGGTAGACGCGCATGCGTTCGTTCCTCAATCATGATATTTCCGGATATCGGTGCCAGAGCGGCGGCCGATCAACTCCACGAGTGTGCCAGGCGCCGCGCCACCGTCCGTACAGGATCGCGCAAGGCGGCCCGCGAAACCCACCACGGGCCGCCCTCAGATAGTGCCCCCTGGACGGCCCGAGCCGGCGCGCGGCGCGCGCCGGGTCACACGCCGGGGCGCAGGGGAAGGCGGCACAGGGCCTCCACCGCCGCTATGGTCGCGTCGGCGTCGCGGTGGTGCAGGCCGACGATGCCGAGCGAGCGGGCCGCCACGATGTTCGCCTCGATGTCGTCGATGAAGACGCACTCTTGCGGGCGCAGCCCCACCAGGCCCAGGGCGTGGTGGAAGATCCGTGGCTCGGGCTTGCGCATGCCGACCTCGCCCGAGATCACGACCTGGTCGAAGTAGTCGTCCCAGCCGTCCCTGAGGTAGTGGTCGCCCCAGGAGTTGGAGAGCAGGCAGGTCGACAGGCCCGCCGCCCGCGCCGCGCGCAGCATCTCGTACATGGTCGGCACCGGCCGGAACCCGGCGAACATCCGCGCCAGCAGCCCTTCGGCGATCGGCGAACCGCCGTCGAGCGTCACGAGCTTGGCCGCCAGGTCACGCTCGAACTCCGCCGCGTCGATCTCTCCCCGCTCAAGGGCGTGGATCGGGCTCTCCCCGTCGACGCTCCCCTCGTAGGCATGGCGTATGAGCTGGCGCATCAGGTCACGGTAGTGCGCGTCGTCGATCGCGTCGGCGGCGAGCCATTCGGCGATGGCCTCCTGGAGGTTGGTGGTGAGCACGCCGCCCCAGTCGATAAGCACACCCTTTACCACGTCTGCTCCTTATGTCCGGCTCGGCCTTTCAGAGTAAGCCGAAGCCGGTTCCTACCGGATCCCCAGCCCCACCGGAAGGACCCCCCTGGGCTTGAGATGCCCGGTCAAAGCCTTGGCGGCCGCCCTGAGAGACGCCTCGCCGTCGGAGTAGACGGCCAGGGCCGTGTCATAGCCCCGAAGCCGCGCCAGCTCGTACGGAGCGCCCATGGAGACCACGACGACCCTCTTGCCGGTGGCGGCCATCGCGGACAGGAGCCGTGCCTGGGCCGGGCCCGCGTCCTTGGTGGTGACGACCACGGTGTCGGCGCCCGCGGCGGCCGCTCGGGCGCTCGCGATCTGGGCGGCGGTCGGGGTGTCCCCGGTGCCCGCCGCCGACGCGCCGTCGAGCATGCCCGCGAGACGCCTGCCCGCCGGGCCTGTGACCAGCACGTCGCCCTTCACGGGAAGGCCGCCCGCCCCCTTCACGGGCGTCACGGAACGGTCGGCGATGCCCTGGGCCGCCTTGCGGTGCTCGTCGGAGCGCAGGATCCCGGCGGCCTTGCCGGCGTCCGCCATGGGGCCTTCCAGGATCCCCCTGGAGGCCTTCAGCGCCAGCAGGCGCGTGACCGACCGGTCGAGCCGCGCGCGCGAGATGCGCCCGGACTTGACCGCGGCGAGCACCGCGCCGTAGGCCTTGGGGAAGTCCGGCGGCATCAGCAGCAGGTCCACGCCCGCGAGGATCGCCCGCACGGCCACCTCCGCGTCGCCGTACCTCTCCCGCACCCCCTTCATGTCGAGGGCGTCGGTGGTGACCACGCCGTCGTAGCCGAGCTTCTCACGGAGCAACCCGGTCAGGATCGGCTTGGAGAGAGTCGCGGGATCGCCCGACGGATCGAGCTTCGGCATCACGACATGGGCGGACATCACGATGTCGACCCCGTGCCTGGCCGCCGCCCTGAACGGCGGCGCGTCGAGCTTCTCCCACTGCGACCGCGAGTGCCGGATCACCGGCAGGCCGCTGTGGCTGTCGACCCGCGTGTCGCCGTGCCCGGGGAAGTGCTTGGCCGCGCTGCCCACGCCCGCGTCGTGGAACCCGTCGACGGCGGCCCCGACCATGGCCGCCACCCGCGCGGGGTCGGACCCGTACGAGCGGGAGCCGATCACCGGGTTGGCCGGGTCGACGTTGACGTCGGCGACCGGCGCGAAGTCGACGTTGATGCCGAGGGCGCGCAGTTCCTCGCCGGTCACCCGAGCGGCCGTACGGGCGTCGGCCGGGTCGCGCGTGGCGCCGATGGCCATGCTCCCTGGCACGTCGGTTACCAGGGGGCTGAGCCGCGAGACCAGGCCGTTCTCCTGGTCGGCCCCGATGATCAGGGGGATCTCGGAGGCCCTCTGCAGGCCGCGGGTCAGCTTGACGATCTGCCCGACGTCCGCGACGTTGCCCGCCCAGGGGAACAGGATGACGCCGCCAGGATGGTATTTGCGGATCACCGCCTCGGGAGTGGCCAGGCCGAACCTCGCCTGGTTGTCGCCGTGGGCCCCGTCGGCGCGCGAGCCGTACAGGACGGGCATGAAGAGCTGCCCGACCTTGTCCTCAACGCTCATCCCGGCGAGCCTCGCCGGGAGCGACGGGCTGGGGGCCGTGCCGGCCTCGGGCGAGGTGGCGGCCAGGGTGGGCCGGGGCGGCGCGCTCGTGGCCGTGGTCGCGGGGGTACGCGCCGCTTCGGAGGACGCCCCCGCGCACCCCGCGGCCATCGACACGATCATCACAAGCGCCGCCGCGCGCAGAGGTCCACCCATGGCCTCAACCGTATCGGCGTCGTCGCGTGGCGGGCTCGCCGTTTCGGGACGCGGGACCCGCTGCTCGCGGGTCAGCGCTCGAAGAGGCTCAAAGAGAAAGGCCGGCGAGTCCGGGCAGGTGCGCGCGGGCGGCGGCGCGGGCGGCCTCGGCGGTGCTCGTGGCGCGCGCGGCAGCGGCGGCGGCCCTGCACTGGCCGAGAGTGTGGCGCGCCAGCGTGGCCCGTACCCACGGCAGCGCCGGCGCGCCCATCGACAGCGACGTCACGCCGAGGCCGACCAGCACGCAGGCGAGCGCGGGATCGGACCCCGCCTCTCCGCAGACCCCGCACGGGACGCCCGCCGAGGCGGCGATCGCGACGAGGTCGAGCATGACGGGCTGCCAGGGGTCCTGGTAGACCGCCAGCGCCCCCACCTCCCGGTCGGCCGCGAAGACGTACTGCGCGAGGTCGTTGGTCCCGATGGAGAAGAAGTCCACGGCCGGGGCGAGATCGGCGGCCCTGAGCGCGGCAGCGGGGATCTCGATCATGATCCCGGCCGACGGGAGGCCGGCCGCCCGGCAGGCGCCCGCGAACCAGGTGGCCTCCTCGGCGCTCGCCACCATCGGGGCCATGACGTGGAGTTCGGCCGAGGTGCCCTCGGCTGCTCGGGCGAGCGCCCGGAGCTGGCTCATCATCACGTCCGGAAATATCCGCAGAATCCTGAGCCCACGCTCGCCCATGGCCGGGTTGGGCTCGTCCCCGGTGGGAGGCAGGAAGCCCAGCGGCTTGTCCGCGCCCGCGTCGAGCACGCGCACCACCACCGGGGCGCCCGGGAACGCGGACAGGACCTCGCGGTAGGCGGCCTCCTGCTCCTCGTCCGAGGGCGCCGCCTCGCGGTCGAGGAAGAGGAACTCCGTGCGGTAGAGCCCCACGCCCTCGGCGCCGTGCTCCAGCGCCGCCGCGAGGTCGCGCGGGCCTCCGACGTTGGCCAGCAGGGCCACGGGATGTCCGTCCGAGGTCGCGCCGGGCCCCGTGGCCGAGGTCAGGACGGCCGCGCGGGCCTCGGCCGCCTCGATCGTCGCGGTGACCTCCTCGTCGGAGGGCACGAGCCCGACCATGCCCGTGGTGCCGTCCACGAGCACGAAGGTCCCGTTCACGATGGAGGTCGCGCCCGCGCAGGCCACCACGGCCGGCACCCGCATGGAGCGGGCCAGGATCGCGGTGTGGCTGGTCGGGCCGCCCTGCTCGGTAACGAACGCGGCGACGACCTCCTTGGACAGCACCGCCGTGTCGGCGGGCGCGAGGTCGCGGGCCACCAGCACGTACGGGCGCTCGCCCTTCTCCGGGAGTCCGGGCATCGGCATGCCCGTCAGCTCGGCGATCACCCGATCGCGGATGTCGTCCAGGTCGGCGACCCGCTGCCCGAGGTATCCCCCGATCTCCGCCAACATGTCGTGATATCTGCCGAAAGCCTCGTAGACGGCCCGCTCGGCGGCCGTACCGGCGTCGATGAGCTCGGCGACCTCGGCGGACAGGGCCGGGTCCCGCGCGATCAGCGCCTGCGCCGCGAGCACCTCGCGCGCGTCGCCCCCCGCCGCCTCACCGCGGGCGGAGAGCTCCGCGGCGACCCGCTCGACGGCGGCCTCGGCCCGCGCCGTCTCGCCCACGGGATCGCCGTCGTGCCGCGATCCGGCGGGCGGTTCGGGGACGGCGCCCCCCAGAAGGTACGCGGGACCGTACCCGGCGCCGGGGCTGACCCCGGCCCCCGTCAACCTCTCCATCGCGACCCGGCTGACGGGGTTCTCACGGAGCCGACACGATCGCGGCCAGCTCGTCCAGCAACCGGTCGGCGCCGTCGCCCTCCGCGTGGATGACGATCGCCTCCCCGTTTTTGACGTCCAGCGCCAGGATGGAAAGGATGCTCTTCGCGCTGACCGGCGCTCCGCCGGGCTTGGCGACGGTGACGTCGATGGGTGCCTTGGCGGCGGTCTGCACGAACGTCGCGGCTGGACGGGCGTGCAGGCCGACCTCTGACTCCACGATGACCTTGCGCTCGGGCACGTTTCCTCCTCAACTGGCCGGGCGGTCCGGACCACCCGTTCAAATCAGTACGACTAGCGCGTTATTCCAAAAGAAGACGCCTTATAGCGATAACGGCCAGTCAACACCGGTTAGATCGGATACGACCAGATCGGCAGCGGACAGTTCGCTCACGTGGTGGGTTGTCGCGACCCCCACGCAAGTCATACCCGCGGCCTTGGCCGCCGCGATCCCCGCGAGCGAATCCTCGAAGGCCACGCACTCCCCCGGCCGCACGCCGATGGCCCGCGCTCCCGCGAGGAAACCGGCGGGATCGGGCTTTCCGATGATCACGTCCTCGCCGGAGACGATGGTACGGACCACGTCTCCGATCCCGAGCAGTTCGAGGCAGCTCAGAGCCCACCACCGCCGCGCCGAGGTGACGAGCGCCACGGGAAGGCCGTGGCCGTCGATGCGCCGGACGAGTTCGGCCGCGCCAGGGACCGGGCTGACCTCCGGCAGGTCGGGCCTGTCGTAGTAGGACCTCAGCTCGGCCATCAGGTCGTCGATGCGCCTGCCCGGGAACAGCACGGCCTTCTCGGCCAGCACGTCAGGCCCCCGCCGTCCCATGAACTCCCTGAGCAGGTGCTCGTCGTGGTCGACCCCGTGGTTCACCAGCAGGGTGCTCCACAGCACGAGGCTCCGCCGCTCGCTGTCCACCAGCGTGCCGTCGAGGTCGAAAAGCGCGGCCTTCGCTCCCACCGCCGTTCCCCCTGACTCTCGGTCGCACCGGTCTTCCCGGGGCTCAGTCCCACTGGAAGAGCCGGTCCCCCGCCCGTACGGGCCCGGCCGTGACGACGGCGCTCACAGTACCCGGCCGGGCGTCGAGGGCGACCACCGGGCAGACCGGAGACCTCCCGCCCGCCTCGATGGCGGCGGGGTTCCACGCCACGACGGGCTGGCCGGCCCTGACCCGCTCCCCCTCGCCGGCGAGGAGCCTGAACCCCTCGCCCCTGAGCTGCACGGTGTCGATGCCCAGGTGGACGAGGACCCCCCTGCCGTCCTCGCCCACGATCACGTACGCGTGGGGGTGGAGCTTCAGGATCCTGCCGTCGATGGGCGCGAGCACCTTGCCGGGCTCCCTGGCCGGGTCGATGGCCGTGCCCGGTCCCACCAGGCCCTGGGCGAAGACCGGGTCGGGCACGGCGGCCAGCCCCACGACGGACCCCGCCACCGGGGCGAGAACAGTGGTCACAGGCCTCCCGCCTTGGCGTCCCGGCGCGGGGATCAAGCGATGATGTCGTCGATGTCAGAGGCGATCGTGTCGGCGTCGGGGCCCACCACTACCTGGACGACATTGCCGGCCGCCATGACGCCGTGGGCGCCGGCCGCCTTCAGCGCCGCGTGGTCGACCTTGGACACGTCGCGGACCTCGGTGCGGAGGCGGGTGATGCACGGCTCGATGTCGATGATGTTGTCGGCGCCACCGAGCCCGGCGATGATCGCGTTCGCGTCTGCCGCCATATCCGTCCTCCTCATTACGCCCGAGGTCAAGGTAATGAGGTTATTCGGTCTGCGTCACCTTGTTGAGGCCGCGAGGAGAGTCGGGGTCGATGCCGCGCCTGCGGGCGAGCGCCTCGGTCAGCATCTGCCCCGGCACGATGAGGCCCATCGGCGCCACCCATTCGGGCAGCGCCGGGCCGTTGAGCGCGGCGGTGGAGGCCGCCTTCAGCTCGGGGCCGCCGCCCACGCCGAAGGCGGACGCCCCTGCGCCGGTGACCCGCCGGGCGAGGGCGACGGTGCCCGCCAGCGTCGGACCCTCGTCGGCCGCCACGAGCAGCGCGGGCGTGCTCTCGTCCACGACGGCGATCGGCCCGTGGAGCAGGTCGGCGTACGACAGGCCCATGGCGTGCAGGTAGCACGCCTCCTTGAGCTTGAGCGCGGTCTCCAGCGCGGTCGAGAACGCCATGCCCCGGCCGGAGACGACCACGCCGGACACGTGGGCCAGCCCCTCGACCACCGTGTCGAGGTCGCCCGGGTCCGCGATCAGCTGCTCGACCGCGTCGGGCACGCGGTTGAGGTCGTCGGCGTCCACGTCCGCGCCGAGCCCGAGCGCCAGCACGGCGAGGGCGGCGAGCTGGGTGGTGTAGGTCTTGGTGGCCGGGACGGCCTTCTCCTCGCCCGCCTCGGTACACAGGGCGAGGTGGGCGGCCTGCGCGAGCGGCGACTCCGCTCCGCCGTTGGTGATGGCGACCGTGCCGGCGCCGCAGTCCTTGGCCCAGGTGAGGGTCTCGACGATCTCCTCGGTCCTGCCCGACTGCGAGAGCGCGACGGCGAGCACGCCGGTGAGGTCCAGCTTGCGCTTGTAGGTGGTGGCGATGGAGGGGGCGGCGAGCGAGGAGAGCCTGCCCGCGTGCGCCTCGATCAGGTAGCGACCGTAGACCGCGGCGTTGTCGGAGGTTCCCCGGGCGATGAAGACGAGCTGCCGGGTCTGGCCGCCGAGCTTCCTCACCTCGTCGATCCGCGGGAGCAGGGCATCGAGCGTGGCTCGCAGCGCGGCCGGCTGCTCGGCTATCTCGCTGCGCATCTTGGTCGTCATCCGTGCCCGTCCTTCAGCTGCGGAGGGCGAGATCGGGCCGTTATCGATCCGTCGCCGGTCCGTACGTTGACACTCATTTCTGGCGTGTGGTCTAGTCCGGACTAGACCAGCACAAACTTTAACTTATACCCGCAGCGAGATCGAGAGGGGAGGGGATCAGTGGCCCAGATCGACCCCGACAGTCCCGTGCCGAAGTACTTCCAGCTTCGCGAGATCCTCCTCGACCTCATCGAGAACAACGAGCTCTCCATCGGGGCGGCGATCCCCTCCGAGCGAGAGCTCTGCCAGCGTTTCGGCCTGTCACGCATGACCGTACGCCAGGCGGTCGACCACCTGGTCTCCGAGGGCCGGCTGCACCGCGTCGCGGGCAAGGGCACGTTCGTGGCCCGTCCGAAGATCGAGATGGCGCTGCGGCTCACCTCCTTCAGCGACGACATGCGGGCCCGCGGCATGGAACCGGGCTCCCGCGACCTGGACCGCCGGGTGGTCCGGGCCAGCGCGCACCTCGCACGGGAGCTCGGCATCCAGCCGGGCGAGGCCGTGCACTTCATCGAACGGCTGCGCACGGCGGACGGGGAACCGCTGTGCATCGAAAGGGCCCACATCCCGGTGTCCTTCGCGCCCGACCTGGAGACGTTCGACCTGTCCGGCCGCTCGCTCTACGCGCTACTTGAGACGCGCCACGGAGTGGTGCTGGACGCGGGAGAGCTGACCATCGACGGTGGAATCGCCGATCCGGGCGACGCCGATCTGCTCAAGCTGCCCCGGGGCGGAGCCGTGCTGCTGCTCCAGCGCCGGTCTTTCTCGGGCGGCGTCTGCGTCGAGTTCGGGGTCTCGACCTACCGTGCCGACCGGTACCAGCTCCGCACAGTGCTGGAGATACCGAACCGGCGCAGCTGAGCCTCCCATTCCATTCCTGGAGGAAAGCCGATGAGCTCGACCTCGGCCGACGCGGGCTCGCCCGCAGCCCCCTCATCCGCCTCCGCCCTCATGGCGATCATGTCCCGCATCGGCCGCTCGCTGATGCTGCCGATCGCCGCCCTGCCCGCCGCGGGCCTGCTGCTCCGGCTGGGCCAGGACGACCTTCTCGGACGTACGGGGAACGCGGCCCTCGACAAGATCGCCGAGGTCGTCGGGGGCGCGGGCGGGGTGCTCTTCGACAACCTCCCCATCCTGTTCGCCATCGGCGTGGCCGTCGGGTTCGCCCGCCGCTCCGACGGGTCCACGGCGCTCGCCGCGCTGATCGGCTACCTGGTCTTCGACCGGGTGTCCAAGCTGCTGTTCTTCGACGCCTCCTCCGGGTTCGCCGTCCACAAGAGGGTCGCGCAG
Source organism: Sphaerisporangium sp. NPDC049002 (assembly GCF_040649355.1). Taxonomy (NCBI): domain Bacteria; kingdom Bacillati; phylum Actinomycetota; class Actinomycetes; order Streptosporangiales; family Streptosporangiaceae; genus Sphaerisporangium; species Sphaerisporangium sp. NPDC049002. Next base: position 28,114 of record NZ_JBEZFH010000062.1, read on the forward strand.
ACGGTCGTCGGGGCCGACGGCAGGCCCACCGAAGTGATCAACCTGGCGGCGGGCAACCCGACCGGCGTGCTCGGCGGCATCGTGATCGGGATCGTCGCGGCCCTGCTCTACCAGCGCTACCACCGCATCAAGCTGCCCACGTGGCTGGCGTTCTTCGGCGGCCGGAGGTTCGTGCCGATCGTCACGGCGTTCGCGGCGCTCCTGCTCGGCGTGGTGTTCGGGCTCCTCTGGCAGCCCGTCGGCGAGTGGATGACCAGCTTCGGCCGGTGGCTCGCCGACCACTCCACGGCCGGCGCGGGGATCTACGGCGTGTTCAACCGGCTGCTCATCCCCCTCGGCCTGCACCACTTCCTGAACTCGATCGTGTGGTTCCAGGTGCCCGACTGCACCGTCGCGGGCAGGCAGTTCGCGGGCGACCTCACCTGCTACCTGCAGGGCAACCCCGGGTCCGGCGAGTTCATGGCCGGGTTCTTCCCCGTCATCATGTTCGGCCTGCCCGCCGCCGCCCTCGCCATCTGGCGCGCCGCCCCGCCGCACCGCCGCCCCGCGGTCGGCGGCATCATGATCTCGGCGGCGCTGGTGGCCTTCGTCACCGGGATCACCGAGCCGATCGAGTTCGCTTTCATCTTCGTCGCCCCGCTGCTCTTCGTGATCCACGCCCTGCTCACCGGGCTCTCGATGGCCCTGGTCGCCGCGCTGGACGGGCATCTCGGCTTCAGCTTCAGCGCGGGCGCGATCGACGCGACGCTCAACGCCACCAAGTCCAACACCGACAAGTTCTGGCAGATCATGTTCCTCGGCCTGATCTACGCGGTGGTGTACTACGTGGTGTTCAGCTTCCTGATCAAGCCGCTGAACATCCTGACCCCCGGGCGCGAGCCCGAGCCGGACGTGGACTCCGGCGAGCCCGGCACCCGCGCCAACGCGCGCTGAGCGGGTTTCGGACGGCCCGTCTCCTCACGGCGTACCCGCCGCAAACGGCGCATGACGGGTCGCCTGACGCTCCAACCGGCGGTGATCTTTACGGCGCAAGCCGTACGAACCGGCCCCGGGCGGAGGAAGTTGGAGGCCGCCGTATCACCGGGCCGGGCCGGAAACTCCTTAGTGCGTCAAGATTCGCCGACGACACCGGAGTGCCCCGATGTCCCGTCTCCCCCTCCCCCGACGCGCCCCCCGGCCGGTCACCCTCCCCCGGCTGCGCACCGTCCCCCCGGCCGACCCGCCCTACGACGACGAGCGTGGCCCCGGCTCGCCGCCCGTGGCCCCGCCCCCGACCCAGGGGGCGCTCGCCCTGGCCTACGACCCGCCCTGCGAACCTCGCGAGTGGGCCGGGCCGCGACCCTACGCCATCCGCGCGGGCGGGGCGGCCGGGTCGACGCCCGACGAGCGAGGGCTGCGGAGCCTCGGGCAGGCCATGGCCGAGATCCTGGCGGGCCGCCGCCCGCCGAGCACCGTCGCCGACCGCCTCACCGAGAGGGCGTACGCCGAGCTGGTGCGCGCGGGGAAGATGATCGACACCAGACGGCCGCCGATGGCCGGGCTGCCCCACGTCAACCAGCCGCGTGACGGCGCCGTGGAGGCCTGCGTGCTGGTCCACTGCGGCGAGCGCAGCCACGTGCTGGCGATCCGCCTCGAACGGCACGGCACGCAGTGGCTGTGCACCGACTTCGAGACGGCGTGACACACGTTCGAGAAGCGGTGACACACGTTCGAGACGGCGTTGAACACGTTCGAGACGGCGTGACACACGCGAACGGCCCCGCGACCGGTCGGGTCACGGGGCCGTGCGAGAAGGCGTCAGACCTGGACGTTCTTCGGGTCGCCGTGGCAGCGCTTGTACTTCTTGCCGGAGCCACAGGGGCAGGGGGCGTTGCGCTCGACGTTGCCGTACGCGGCACGCTCCTCGGCGGTGGTGCGCACCCGGGTCTGCTCGACCTCGCCGCTCTCACCGGGAGCGCTGTAGATCATCTCCGTGGGCCGCTGCGGCCGGCGCAGCGCCTTGGAGATGATCGCGCTCGCCTCGGAGACGTTGGAGTCGACGGCGGCGACCTCCTCGACGATCGGGTTGTCCTGCACCTCGACCTCAAGGTTGAACAGGTAGCCGACCGACTCCTCCTTGATGCCGTCGAGCATGGCCGCGAACATGTCGAAGCCCTCGCGCTGGTACTCGATCAGCGGATCGCGCTGGGCGTAGGCCCGCAGCGCGATGCCCTCCTGGAGGTAGTCCATCTCGTAGAGGTGCTCACGCCACTTGCGGTCGAGCACCGAGAGGATGACGCGCCGCTCCAGCTCGCGCACGGTCTCGGCGCCGAGCTCCTCCTCGCGCCGCTCGTAGGCCGCGAGGGCGTCGGCCTTGACCCAGTCGGTGATCAGCTGGGGCGTGAGGTTCTCGCGCTCGCCGTCGGCCTCGCGCTCGATCAGCTCGTCGACCGTGATCGAGATCGGGTAGAGCTGCTGGAACGCCTTCCACAGCTTGTCGAGGTCCCACTCTTCGGCGAACCCCTCGGCGGTGGCCGCCTGGACGTACCCCTCGACGACCTCGGTGATGAAGTCGCGGACCTGGTCGCGCAGGTCGGCGCCCTCAAGCACCCGGTGGCGCTCGGCGTAGATCACCTTGCGCTGGCGGTTCATGACCTCGTCGTACTTGAGGACGTTCTTGCGGATCTCGAAGTTCTGCTGCTCGACCTGGTGCTGGGCCGAGGCGATCGCCTTGGAGACGATGCCCGACTCGATCGGCACGTCCTCGGGGATGTTCAGCCGCGTCATGATCATCTCGACGCGGGCGGAGTTGAACAGCCGCATCAGGTCGTCTTCGAGCGACAGGTAGAAGCGGGACTCGCCCGGGTCGCCCTGACGGCCGGAACGGCCTCGCAGCTGGTTGTCGATGCGCCGGGACTCGTGGCGCTCGGTGCCGAGGACGTACAGGCCACCGAGCTCGGTGACCTCCTCGTGCTCGGCCTTGACGGCGTCCTTGGCCTTCTCAAGCGCCTCGGGCCAGGCCTTCTCGTACTCGTCGGGGGTCTCCGAGGGGGACAGGCCGCGCTGCTGGAGCTCGATGTCGGCGCGGAACTCGGAGTTGCCGCCGAGCATGATGTCGGTGCCTCGGCCGGCCATGTTGGTCGCGACGGTGACGGCGTGCTTGCGGCCCGCCTCGGCGATGATCGTGGCCTCACGGGCGTGGTTCTTGGCGTTCAGCACCTCGTGCTGGACGCCGGCCCGCTTGAGCGCCTTGGAGAGCCTCTCGGACTTCTCGACCGAGGTGGTGCCGACGAGGACCGGCTGGCCCCGCTCGTAGCGCTCCTTGATGTCGACCACGCAGGCGTTGAACTTGGCGTCCTCGCTCTTGTAGACCACGTCGGCCTGGTCCTTGCGGACCATCGGCCGGTTCGTCGGGATCGGGATGACGCCGAGCTTGTAGGTCTGGTGGAACTCGTTCGCCTCGGTGGTCGCCGTGCCGGTCATGCCCGACAGCCTGGAGTAGAGGCGGAAGTAGTTCTGCAGGGTGATCGTGGCGAGCGTTTGGTTCTCGTCCTTGATCTTCACGGACTCCTTGGCCTCGATGGCCTGGTGCATGCCCTCGTTGTAGCGGCGCCCGTGGAGCACGCGACCGGTGAACTCGTCGACGATCAGGACCTCACCGTCGACGACGATGTAGTCCTTGTCCTTCTTGTAGAGCTCCTTGGCCTTGATCGCGTTGTTGAGGAAGCCGACCAGGTGGGTGTGCTCCGGCTTGTAGAGGTTGTCGATGCCGAGCCAGTCTTCGACCTTCTCGACACCGGCCTCAAGGACGCCGACCGTGCGCTTCTTCTCGTCGACGATGTAGTCGCCGGTGCTCTCTTCGCCCTCTTTGCCCTCGACGCCGCGGCGGAGGCGGGGGACGATCTTGGCGAACTCCTGGTACCACTTGCCGGACTGCTCGCCGGGACCGGAGATGATCAGCGGCGTGCGCGCCTCGTCGATGAGGATCGAGTCGACCTCGTCGACGACGGCGAAGTGGTGGCCCCGCTGGACGCACTCCTCCAGCGACCACGCCATGTTGTCGCGGAGGTAGTCGAAGCCGAACTCGTTGTTCGTGCCGTAGGTGATGTCGGCGTTGTACTGCTTGCGGCGCTCGTCCGGCGGCATGTTCGCCAGGATCACGCCGACCTCCAGACCGAGGAAGCGGTGCACCCGGCCCATGTTCTCGGCGTCGCGCTTGGCGAGGTAGTCGTTGACCGTGACGACGTGCACGCCCTTGCCCGCGATCGCGTTGAGGTACGCGGGCAGCGTACAGGTCAGGGTCTTGCCCTCACCGGTGCGCATCTCGGCGATGTTGCCGAGGTGGAGCGCGGCCCCGCCCATGATCTGCACGTCGAAGTGGCGCTGGCCGAGGACCCTGCGGGCCGCCTCGCGCACGGCGGCGAACGCCTCGGGAAGCAGATCGTCGAGCGACTCGCCGTCGGCGTGGCGCTGCTTGAACTCAGCGGTCAGCGCGCGCAGCTCGGCGTCGCTGAGGCTGGTGAAGTCGGACTCGATGGAGTTGACCTGCTCGGAGATCCGCTTCAGCTTACGCAGGACCTTGCCCTCGCCGGCGCGAAGAATCTTGTCGAGAATGGCTGGCACTTTTTGTAAAGCTCCTCGCAGGTCTGTACCGCGGCCCGACGGCTGCGGACATGAGGACGAGACATGGTTCCCCGTAGCCATGGTAGGCGGTTTCACCACCGGACACAGCCATCGTCAACGACGCCGTCGGGGCCTCGAAGGTTCCCGGACGCCTCCCACCTGAGGCCTTTACGGGGCACGGCCTGCGGGACGGGGAGTCACGTTGTATATCGTGCGATGGTAAGGGGAGGGAATCTTTGCCTCGGGGCGCCCCTCTGGCGACATGCGAATTTGGACGAAAACAGGGAGTCAGGATGGCCGACAGCGCACCGGCGCAGGCACACAGCGGGCAGTCTCACGCCGGGAGGCCCACCTCGTGGCTCGCCGTCACCGTGATCCTGCTGGGGTTCACCATCGGCGGCATCGCCCTTGTGATGGGTCCCAACTGGTTCCTCTTCTGGACCGGCGCCGGGGTCATCGCGGTCGGCGGCGTGCTCGCCCTGGTCTTCGACATCTTCTCCGATGTCATCGAGGACGCTCCGCGCCACATCGCGGTCCAGGAGCACCACTCCCCCTTCGAGCGGCACGCCGACACCGTCTGACCGCTCCCGCTGAGCCTCGCCCCGGAAGACCGGGCCGCCCCCACCGCCGACGGTCGCGGTGGGGGCGTTCTCTTTCGCGGCGACACCTGCGTATCGGTTTTGTCGGTGGCACGCCCTACCATCGGGTCCATGCCGAACGGTTTCCCCGCCCCCGCGCTGGAGCTCTCCGCCGACGAGGCGCGCCGGGTCATCCTCAGCGCCCAGGGCTTCCTCGGGGCCGGCTCCCGGCGTGGCGGGGTGACCGCCATGTTGCGCCGGCTGGCCGCCGTGCAGCTCGACACCATCTCCGTGCTGGCCCGCTCCCACGAGCTGGTGGCGTACGCGCGGCTCGGGGCGGTCGGCAGGGCCCAGATCGAGCGGGCCTACTGGCACGACCCCGCCCTCGCCTTCGAATACTGGTGCCACGCCGCCTGCATCGTGCCGATCGGCGACTGGCCGCTCTACTCGTTCCGGCGCCGGGCCTACCGCGAGCGGCGCTTCCGGTGGCACGAGGTCCCGCCCACCGTCGACAAGGTGCTCGACCAGGTCAGGAACGAAGGGCCGCTGACCACCACCGAGCTGGGCGGCGCCAAGAACGGCGGCCCCTGGTGGGACTGGTCCGATGTCAAGATCGCCGTGGAGTTCCTCCTCGACATCGGCGAGGTGGTCTGCACGCGCAGGGTCGGCTGGCGCCGCGTCTACGACGTGGCCGAGCGCGTGGTCCCCACCTCGCTCCTCGGGCACGACCTCACCGACGCCGAGTGCGTCGCGCGGCTCGCGGGCATCGCGGGCGCGGCCCTGGGCGTCGCCACCCGCGCCGACCTCGCCGACTTCGTACGCGTGCGCGGCGCCCACGGGGCGCTCCTCGACCAGGCGCTGCTCGACGGCACGTCCGGGCTGGTCCCGGTGCGCGTGGCCGGCTGGTACGACGGCCGGGGCGGTCGCGGCCCTGCGGGCCGGGCCACGCCGTCCAACGCCTGGGCGCACCCCTCCGCGCTGGAGACCGCTCCGCGGGGCCGTCACCGCACGACCCCGCTGTCCCCCTTCGACTCTTTGGTGTGGGACCGCGCCCGCACCGAGCGCGTGTTCGGCTTCACCCCGCGTTCGAGAGCCCGCCGCGAGGCGACAGGCGGCCTCCGCGCGTGGTCACGGAGGTGGAGGAGCACGGCGTGAGCTCGAC
>NZ_JBEZFH010000063.1:0-34363 GCF_040649355.1 Sphaerisporangium sp. NPDC049002
TCACGGGAGGCTTGGGAGGTTTCGGGTGCGCGGACGCGGGCGCGGCGGCGATGGCGAGGCCGGTGGCCGCCACCATGCCGGCGACCGCGATCCGCGTGAACGATCGTGAGCTCATAACCCACGAGGTTAGAGACGTAACCTCAGCATAAAACGGCGCAGAGGTAACGATTTACCCCATAAGTTCCTGGCGTTTTCTGCCAGACTAGGCTTCCACCATGAGCGAGCGCGTGGACATCCGGCACCGGCTGGGCGACCAGGAGATGACAGCGGTATCCTCCCTGGTCGACGCGGCCACCGAAGCAGACTCGGTGCGGCCCCTCAACGAACACGTCATGCTCCACCTGCGCTACGGCGGCGCCCCCGGTGCGAAGGCCATTCTGCTCTACGAGGATGACACGCTGGCGGGCTTCGCGCACGTCGACCCGGCCGACGAGATCGAGGGGCCGAGCGGCGAGCTGGTCGTGCGTCCGTCCCACCGCGGGCGCGGCCTCGGGCGGCGGCTGGTGGAGGCGGCCCTCGCCGAGAGCGGCGGGCGGCTGCGCCTGTGGGCGCACGGCGACCGCCAGGAGGCCGCCCGGCTGGCCGCCTCCACGGGCTTCGCCCGGGTGCGGTCCCTCTGGCAGATGCGCCGCTCACTGCTCGAACCGCTTCCGGCCGCGAAGCTCCCCGAGGGGGTACGGCTGCGCGCGTTCGAGCCCGGTGCCGACGAGGAGGCCTGGCTCGCCCTGAACGCGCGCGCGTTCGCCCACCACCCCGAGCAGGGCTCCTGGACCATGGACGACCTCCGGCTCCGCGAGCGGGAGCCGTGGTTCGACCCGGCCGGTTTCTTCCTGGCCGTCCGGCCGGGGGAGAACGGCTCGAAGCTCGCGGGCTTCCACTGGACCAAGGTGCACGGCGACGACGACCCCGACGCGCCCGACGGGCACGAGGCGATCGGCGAGGTGTACGTCGTGGGGGTCGACCCCTCCGAGCAGGGCAGCGGCCTCGGCCGGGTGCTCACCCTCGCCGGCCTGGAGCACCTGCGGTCACGCGGGCTCGCCCAGGTCATGCTCTACGTCGACGAGGACAACCCCTCGGCCATCCGCCTGTACGAGTCCCTCGGCTTCACCCAGTGGCACGTGGACGTCATGTACCGCCACGAGTGAGTCCGCCCGGGGTGTGTCAATTGACACACCCCGCCGCTGAGGAGACCGTCACTCTGTAAGCGCGCGCCCGCCGCCCTGGAAATCGTCAAGGAGTCGGGTGACAATCGGAGCGGCGGGCCTACTCCTCACTCCGCTTACTCCACGATCCAGTGGAGGAGGAAGTAGGACAGTGCGGCGACGAGAGCCGCGGCCGGGATCGTGAGAACCCACGCCGTGACGATGTTCCCCGCGACGCCCCACCGGACCGCCGACAGGCGCTTGGTCGCGCCGACGCCCATGATCGCGCTGGTGATCGTGTGGGTGGTGGAGATTGGCGCCTTGGCGGCGATGGCCATCGTGTACAGCACGACGGAGGCCGCCGTCTCCGCCGCGAACCCCTGCGCGGGGCTCAGGTGGATGATCCGCCGCCCCAGCGTCCGCATGATGCGCCAGCCACCCGAGTAGGTGCCCAGCGAGATCGCGGCCGCCGCGGCGAGGATGACCCACTGCGGGATCGGGTCCTTGGCCGCCACGTAGCCGCCGGTGTAGAGCGCCAGGAAGATGACGCCCATCGTCTTCTGGGCGTCCTGGAGGCCGTGGCCGAGCGCCATGGCCGCGGCCGACACCGTCTGGGCGTACCGGAAGTTCTTACCCGCCTTGTGGGGGTTCGCCCGCCGGAAGATCCAGAGAATCGCGATCATGATGAGGCCTCCCAGCAGGAAGCCGACGATCGGGGAGAGGACCATCGGGATGACGACCTTCTCCACCACTCCGCTCCAGTGGATCGTGCTGGAGGCGGCGAGAGCGGACCCCACCAGGCCGCCGATCAGCCCGTGGCTGCTCGACGAGGGCAGTCCGAAGTACCACGTGATGAGGTTCCATGTGATCGCGCCGATCAGGCCGGCGCCCACGATGACCAGGCCGTGAGAGCCCGTCGGCGGCTCGATGATGCCCGTGCCGACGGTCCTGGCCACCTCGGTGCTGATGTGCGCGCCGACGAAGTTCATGGCCGCGGCCATGAAGAGCGCGGCACGGGGGGTGAGAGCGCGGGTCGAGACCGAGGTCGCGATCGCGTTCGCGGCGTCGTGGAAGCCGTTGGTGTAGTCGAAGACCAGGGCTATGACGATGACGCCGATGACAAGTGCGAGCTCCACTTAGCTTTCCTTGACCGCGATCGACTCGATCGTGTTCGCCACGTGCTCGAAGGCGTCGGCGGCCATCTCAAGCTGGTCGATGACCTCCTTCATCTTCATGACGGTGAGAGCGTCGTACTCTCCGCCGAAGAGCTTGGCGAGCAGGCGTCGGTAGACCTGGTCGGCCTGGTTCTCCAGGCGATTGATCTCGATCCAGTACTCGTTGAGGTTGTTCATCGACCGGAGCCGGGGCATGGCCTCGGCGGTCAGCTCCGCCGCCCGCTCCAGCACCTCCACCTGGCGTACGACCTCCTTCGGAAGGTGGTCGATCTGGTAGAGGCCGATGAGATCGGCGGCGGCTTCCATGTAGTCCATCACGTCATCGAGATTCGACGCGAGACGGTAGATGTCCTCGCGGTCGAAGGGCGTGATGAAGCTCTCGTTGAGGCGGTTCATGATCGCGTGAGTACGCTCGTCGCCGGCGTGCTCGCAGGCACGCATCTTCTCGGCCAGGGCTTCCCTGTCCGAGCCGTCACTGATGATCTCCACCAGTAGCCGTGATGCGGTGACGAGGTTGTTCGCCGAGTCGGCGAACAAGTCGTAATAGCTGTCCTCACGAGGCGTGAGACGCAGGCGCACGTCGTTCTCCAGATGTGCGGGGACGGTCCGCAGAGAAGAGTAAGGGGTACCGGCTGAAATGCGAAGTTCGTGACATGCACTCCTGCTTGTAACCTTCCCTTCCCCTAGGCGCTGCCCTCCGTTCGTACGTTGACACCGGGGCATCGCGAACTGCGCGACGTATGTTCCCGGTCTGACAGCTGCGTGGCCTGACCCGGACACCGACGCCCGCCTTAAGCCACACATTTCACAACAAACCACGCGAGCGCTCTTGCGACCCGGCGGCCTCGGCACCCCCCGAACCAAGCATCACCCTCCAGTGGCACCCACGACCACCAGACCACGCCTCCCCCGGGTGAAGACGCACCCACCGACGGCCGAGCCCGGCGGGCACCGGCTCACCGTACGCCCTCGCCAAAGACCCGCCCGTGCCAGGGTCTCCCCCGAATGCCGACCCACCCCTCGGACACACGTGCCGGCCGCGGCCGGCGATCACATCTGCGTGCGGTGGAAGTTGAGGAAGGACCGGCTCGGGGTCGGACCCCGCTGCCCCTGGTACCGCGAGCCGTACTTGGCGCTCCCATAGGGATGCTGGGCCGGAGAGCTGAGCCGGAACATGCACAGCTGCCCGATCTTCATCCCCGGCCACAGCTTGATCGGCAGCGTGGCGACGTTCGAGAGCTCCAGGGTGACATGCCCCTCGAAGCCAGGATCGATGAAGCCTGCCGTCGAGTGCGTGAGCAGCCCGAGCCGCCCGAGGCTCGACTTGCCCTCCAGCCTGCCGGCGATGTCGTCCGGGAGGCCGATCACCTCATACGTGGAGGCCAGGACGAACTCCCCCGGGTGCAGTATGAACGGCTCATCTCCCTCGGGCTCCACGAGCCGGGTCAACTCGGGCTGCTCCACCGCCGGATCGATGTGGGGATACCGGTGGTTCTCGAATACCCGGAAGTACCGATCGAGCCTCACATCGACACTCGACGGCTGGATCATCTCTCCATCAAACGGGTCGATCTTGACCCTCTTCAACTCGATCTCGGCGCAGATGTCACGATCGGATAGCAGCACCTCAGCAACCTACCAACGCGGCACCCGCGACGAGGGACCTCTCGCCCACGGCACCAGCCGCCCTCTCCCCTCCGCCCGCACATCGATCACGTGGACTTCACCAGGAGGAGGTGACACGCCCGAAGTTCCGCTAGAGTAGGTCCGTCGTCAGTCACTGATCGACGCGGGTGTAGTTCAATGGCAGAACATCAGCTTCCCAAGCTGACAGCGCGGGTTCGATTCCCGTCACCCGCTCCAACCACGAAGGCCCAGGTCAGGAAGTGTTTTCCGACCCGGGCCTTGATTGTTTCTCCGGCCTTTTCGATCTTCCGTGCCCGTTACGTGCCCGATGCGTTGTGATCTTCGGTAGGGAACGCCTCGGCGACGAGCTTCCCCATGCTGTCGGCGATCGCCCGGTCCCGCTCACCCTCCGCATGCAGATAGATCAACGCGGCCCGCGTGGTCGAGTGCCCCATGCGATTCATCAACTCCCGGAGCGTCGCCCCCGACTGTGAAGCGAACTTGTTCCCCGTGTGACGAAGATCGTGGAAATGGAAGCCGGAAAGCCCCGCGGCCATGAGCGCCTTGGCCCACGTCCGGCTGAACGTCGGCCGGCGAAGCATCGCCCCCTTCGCGCCCACGAAGACGAACGCTTCCTCATCCGAACCGGTGTGATTTGCCAGGTGCGCCCGAAGCTCTACGTTCACCACCTCGGGCAGCGTGACCGTACGCAGGCCAGCCGCGGACTTGGGCGGCCCGATGGTCACCGACCCATCCTTTAGTTCGGTGGTCGACGCAACGACCCGCACCGTTCGGGCTTCCAGGTCGACATGCTTCCGCCGGAGCGCCGCCAGCTCACCCCAACGCAGACTGCCGAACGTCGCCACCAGAACCAGCGCCCGGAACCTCGAATCTATGGCGTCGGCCAAGATGAAGACCTGTTCCATGGTCAGCGTGGGTCGCTCGGGTGATTCCTCCTTGCCGCCGCTCTTGATCTGACACGGATTGACCTTGACTATCTGGTCCTCTATGGCCGTGTTGAAAATGGCCTTGAGCAGCCGATACGCCTTCGCCACGGTCACCGGCCCGGTACCAGCGTCCAACAGCGTCTTCCGCCACTTTCGTACGTGCGCCGCTTTGACCTCGTTCGTGGCCTGATTGCCGAAAGTCGGGACCAGGTGAATACGGAACAGGCCCTCGTAGAGCTGGACCGTCTTGGGTCGCAGGCCCGGACGTTCGTTGATCCAGTCCGAGCCGTATTGCTTGAACTCCACCTTGCCGAGGTCCGGATTCGTCCAGTCCCCCGAGGAGATCTCGACTTCCTTCCGGGTCAACCACACATCGGCATCCCGCTTGGTGGCGAAGGTGTCGGGCGCCGCCCGGTCGACTTCATCCGGTCCCTTGTACCGAGCCTGCCACCGCCCCGAGGGCAGTTGCCGAACCCGCCCGAACCGTCGCTTGACCGGCTTCCGCTTCACCGACCGCCGAGGCTCACTCTCAGGCGCGGGTGATACGTCCTCCGCCATTACGCGGCCCTCCCACGTTGCACAGTGATGGGCTCGACAACACCGGCCGCGATGAACGCCTCCAGCGCAGACTCAGGGATACGGACGTTCCGCCCGATGTGCACGAACGTGATCCGTCGCTCCTCGATCAGGCGACGGGGAAAGCGAACCGAGGTGTTCAGCCGTTCGGCCGCTTCCTTAACCGTGAGCAATCGATCTTCGGCCGTCTCCGAGAGATCGTGTCTGGCCTTACTGGTCATGCTGCCCTCCCGGTCGTGTCGGTTGCCGAAAGTTCTTGTCCGTCTGCTCTGGCCTGGAGTTGTTGCATTGCCGCGCGCCAGCGTTGGCGTTCGGCGACCGAGCGCAACAGGCGGTGAGCGAGCGGAGGCACGTTGGCGTCCCCGTTGGGGACGGGGCGCCAGATGTACCGGTCAGGGTCGGGCGCCTGGTCGCCGTCGAGGCCGAGAGCGTCGAGGACCCAAGCGCGACGGTCTTGCTTGTGTTCGGTCAGGGTCTTGTTCGACCACTTACGGGAGACCAGGACGCGTCGGCCCGCGTAGCCGAGGTGTTCGGGCTTGTGGGCTTTGCCCTTGCAGCCGCCTGGCCGCATCCCTGCTTTGGCGCTCTTGGGCTGGATGCCGTAGCGGAGCCAGTTCGGGCAGATGGGAGAGCACGGCTCAAATCGGAGCGCTTCGGCCATCCGCGCGGCGTGGTCCAGTTGCGTGGGGTTGTCGGGATCGAGTGTCTCGCCGATGGATTTGGTGAGGTACTTGGACAGGTAGCGGATGCACTGGTCGGCGTCCGGGGTGCCGGCCAGTACGCCCTGGACATCGACCTGGGTACCGAAGCGGACGACATGCAGTGGTTGGGCATCCTCGTCGGTGCCGAGGTGGTCGAGTGCTTGATCCCAAGTGGGCAGGATCTCCCCGGTCACCGGGTCGAGGTAGTCGCCCGCCCGCTGGTCGGCATCACGGGCGTTGTCGTCCCGTTCGACCCATACGGGCAGGTGTTCGGCCTCGAAGACGACTCGGTCGGCCTTGGGCCACCACACCTGGTGGTAGGTGGCAGCGGCGATGGCTTTGATCTCCGCGCGTGGCATGGTGCCCCGTACGGCCATGTGCAGGTGAGGAGCCAGCCGTTTCTGAGGTTCGACGCTGGCGAAGTACTGGACGTCATAGCCGGCCACGCGGCGAAGGTTCTGGACGAACCGGTCGACCAGCTTGGAGAAGTGCAGCGCGTCCCGAGCGGCACGACGGTAGTCGTAGGTTTCGGGGTCGATCGGTGCGCCGTTGTTCACCCGCCCGTAGGAGGGAAGGGTGAGTGTGACGAACAGCGACGGTCGGTAGATCTTGCCGTCCGAGGCGGTGAACGTCCGGCCCAGGGTGGTGTTCCGCTTGGCTCGCTTGGGCAGGTCGGGAGCATCCTGCCGCCGCCGGGTCGACCTGTTGCGCTTGGGAGCGATACGGCCGAGGACGCTCCCTCGCATTCCCGCTGTGTTGATCTCCTGGTCGAGTTCGGCGATTGCTGCGTCCAGGTGCTCGACCGGTTCGCCGGCCGTTGCCGCCTGGTCGCGTTGGGCTTGGACATCGGCGCGGAAGCCGACTAGCCACCGCTGATCTGCATCGGGCTCATCAGGCACGATCGTGGGTTCGTGCTCCAAGTGCCAACCCTCGCGGCATTGGGCCATCCGCAGATGCCGGTTCCGCTTGGCGCATGAGGGGCATTTGCTGGCCAGGGTCGCCCCGCACGGCACATCGATGATCTCTGTCTTACCGGTCGCGGTGTCGATGCGCCGGAGCGGAACGGGACGGATGCACACTCCGTGCTGGACGGCTACCGCCTCGACCACGTCACGGGCCAGGGGTTGAGCCATGCGCACTGCACGAGGCGTCCTACGGTCGAGGGGTCCGGTCACGCAGCCTCCCCGGATTCGGGGACACAGATGGCGGTCTGGCCGCATTCACGGCACTCGACCAGGCCGCGTACCGGGTCCAGCCACAGCATGTTGAGCGCGCGGCACATCGAGCAGCGCAGCCCGTCGAGGAAGTGTCCGAGCGTCATCACACGCCGCCCCGGGCAAATGCGCGGGACATAGCGCGGATGTCGGAGTCGGAGACGTAGGCCGCGCGGACTCTGACGGGGGCGGGGTTGGTTTCCAATCGGACGTATCCGATGCCGGCGCCGCGCGTGTAGTCGGGTGAGATCTGATCGGCCAGCGCGCCCCGGTCGCGGGCACCGTCGCCTAACACCATGTCGACCTGTTCGGACTCATCGAGCCGGAGCGCGATCTTGTCGGGGAACAGGTTGCGAATGTTCATGACCTCCTTGCGCGGGTCCTGGAGTGCCGCCATCACGCCGACGCCGACCGCGCGACCTTGCGTGGTCAAGGTGGCAAGGGCACTGGTGATGCGCTGGCGAAGGCCCTTGTCGGACTGGTAGGCGGTCAGGAACGCCACCTCGTCAACGACCACCAGGACGAACGGATCCTCCGTGGTGGGCATGTGTGAGCGCTGATGGCCGGCGAACCGATCGGCCCGTTCCTGCATCACCTTCACGGCCGCTTCGAGCAGGTCGGCACACTCGGCCGGGGTTGAGGCGTACCGGGGGCCGAATAGCGCCCGTCCGAACGACAGCTCCATTCGTTTTGGGTCGAGCGCCCAGATCTCCACCAGCCCGGCTCGGACCGCCGGTAGCAGACCGCGGATTGTCGACCACAGGAACGAGCCCTTGCCGGCCCCGGTCGCCCCGGCGATGAGGACATGTGTTCCGTGGACCTTGAGCCGGTACGGGGCGCCGTCTTCTTGGGTGCCGATCTCGACCGGCCCGACCGTCGCCGTCTCAGGGACAGGTACGGCCGGTATCGGCACGGCCAGCGGATCACGACGCGGGAAGGTCAGCGTCAGCCGCCCGGCACGCTGGACAGCCACCCGGCACGAGGCCGAGCCGAAGCCGTGCGCCAGGTGCTCGGTGCGGTCGGCCCAGTCTTTGACCGCCTGCCCGGAGAGCATTCTCACAGTGACCCGGTCGGCCCAGGAGTCGCACTCGACCCGCACCAGCCGAGGCAGGTAGTCGCGTCCCTTGAGGTGGCGACCGAGCCCGGAGACGATCATCACGGGTTGCCAGTGCCGCCGGTAGACCCAGATACGACGCCAGAAGGCCAGTAATCGCCAGGCGACGCACCGAGCGAACGAGACCCGGTCAACGGTCAGCCAGCCCGCCAAACCGGATGCCACGACAGCGAGCATGACGACGACCGGCAGCCAGCCGACCAGACGCCAGAGCGCGACCAGGACCGCGACCGAGGACACGGCGACGGGATGAACCAGCGCCAGACGGAACAGGCCGGCCAGGCAGCGCCAGGCGAAGATGACGATGGTAATGATCGCGGGAGTCTGGACGACCGCAGGCCGGAACACGATCGCGGTGTCAGGGGTGGTGGAGACGAGATTGCGTGCCTCATCCCCGGGGAGTCGCTTGAACATAAGCTTGGTGCCTCTCGTGATGTTGGAGTCAGGGGAGAACCCAGGGGCCGCCGGAAGTTGCCGCTTCCAGCGGCCCCGCCTGAAGGTCAGGCCGCCGTCTCGGAGGTGTCGGTCTGGTCGAGATGCGCCGCGTATAGCCGCTCGCAGTCAGCGAGGTACCGGGCAGCGGCCTGGAACAGTTCACGGGCGACGGTGACGTCCTGCTCGGTGACCGGACCGGCGCCCGTGGTCGAGATCGAGACATCCCCTTCCGCCGCCCCGAAGGACAGGAGTGGGCGCGTGTCGCCGAGCGTCGCGGTGTAGATGCGCAGCTCTCCGGTGTAGAAGGCCACGCCCACCCGAGGCGCCCGGTCGGGACCGACGCTCACCGTGATGTAGGTGTAGGGATCAGGGGTCATGCCCACGCTCCCCCGCCGTTGGGAGCGGTGTGGAACATCCGCTCGACCGACGCCGCGAAGTCGTGCGCCTCGCTGGCGAGCTGGCGGGCGAAGTCGACGTCCGAGGCGGTCACGTGGTCGTTGGCCGAGGTGGTGACCAGGACCGAGGTGGCGCCGAAGTCCAGCATGAGGACGGGCGTCCGCAACGGGTAGGGGTGGTTGCCCGCCTTGGCGCCGTTGCCGGTGTTGAGGTTGATGATGCTGGTCGGGCGGGTCCTGCGGTGTCGCGACATCAGATGTTCTCCTTACCGTTGGGCTGAGTGGTGGTCTTGGGCGTACCGGCCCGCAGGCTGCGCATCTCGCGTACCCGGATCGAGTAGGCCAGTCGTCCGTTCGCATTGACGTACGGGGTGACGGACATGCCGTCGAACTCCACCGGGGTGAAGGGCAGGCCAGCCATCGGGGACGGGGGAACCGGCTGGACCGGGGAGAGGATCTTGACGGCCACGGTCTTCTGAGCGGGCTTGAGGGTCGGGTCGGCGTCCATCACCGCGACCTGCCAGACCAGTTCGCTGGTCTGCTTGTCGCGTGCCTGGACGAACCGCCCGTTGGTCGAGGCGTCGAAGTCCTTGACCTTCTCGACCTCGCCCACGATGTAGCAGCCGTGCGGGAAGACCATGTCGAAGGTGACGGGGATGGGACCTTGCAAAGCCATGCGAAGCACTCCCTTGCTTGGATGACAGGCACTTAACCTGTCAACTCACTAGAGCATAAAGAAAGCCCGCTTGATAGGTCAAGTGCCTAAGCGGGCTCTCTCGGAGAAATCGGCTCAACTGATCGGATAGGCGTCCTCCAACTCATGACGATCGGCAGGAAGCAGCACGTCGACCACGGCCAGGGCATGGCCGGCGGCATCACGAAGCGAGGCGAACACCACCAGCAGCGGCACGTTCTTGGGCATGCCCAACTGCTTTGCCTCATCAGAGGTGGGCATCCGGGCAAGGATCTGCTCGACGACGTGATCGAACCGGACGCCCTTACGCGCCTCGATGTGCTCACGCAACCCTTGAGGCAGCGGCTCAGCGCTGGTCAGATCGGTTCCCTCCGACAAGTCCAAGGGCAGCCAGACCGAGACGACCTCTGACGGCTCACCCTCATGGGAGACAACGCGACGACGCAGGAACACCTTGCTCTTGGGCTTGACGCCGAGCAGGACCGCCACACGGTTAGGCGCTGCCACCGCGCCCACGTCGAGCACCTCGCCCGGAGAGCTGGTCTCCGGGTTGGTCATGTACGCCTGGCCCGACCGTGGTTGTTCGACTGTCGACAGCATCGGACGGCCGCGAACGAAACGGCCCTTGCCTTGCTGAGAGTCGATCCAGCCCTGTTCCCTCAGCATCCGTAGGGCCGCCACCACCGTGGGACGGGAGACGCCGAACTCTTGGATCAGTTGGTTCTCACTGGGCAGCAGTGAACCGGGCGGATAGGTTCCCGCCTCGATGCGCCGTTGAAGTGTCTGCACAAGTTGTGCGTACTTCGGCGGCACGGATTCTAACGACATCACGACCGTCCATCACCCGACAGGTTGTTTTACCAAGCTGAGCGTAACCCGGACCGATTCGCCTGTCACGCGAACGCACCCCACCAGACCGGACGGGAGGCACTGCCAATCAGCGGTCGAACAATTGGAAGGCGCGACGAGACAGGAGGCGGGCCCCTCGCCAGGCCCGAACCCTGGGAAGAGCGCCTGTCTCGCCGCGCCGGCTCTTGGTGGGCTACCGGTGCAGGTAGTCGGCCAGCGCTTGCGCCGCCCCTGCCACGTCGTTGACCGGATGCCGCTTCTCGGCGGACTGCCAGGAGTAGTACACCCCGCCGTATCCGACGAAGACCCACACCGGGAGACCGTTGTCCGGGCGATGCACCATGAGCGCGCTCATGTTGTCCCGCAGTTCGGCCCGCACTCCCAGCCCGGTCAGTTGATCGCGGAGCCGTAGCAGCTTGGCTCCCTCGTCGGGTACCGGTGGGTTCATGTCACCACCCATCGCCTTCAGGATGATCGAGTTCATGCCGCGTCCTTTCCGACCCGGCCCGAGCCGAGACAGTCGAGACAGTCGCGTTCCTCACGAGGGTGGCCGTCGCTGTCATTGGTCCTGATGAGGAGCCCCCGCCGGGAGTCACACAGCTTCTTGCCACGCCCCCGGCATAAGGAACAGGGGACTGTGTCGCTGGTCTCGACTGGCCGGGTCACCGATGCCATCTCCTTGGTTGAGCCCGCGCTCCCTACGCCGGAAGGCGGTCTGACGTACCGTGGTTGCCTGACGGCAAGACAAACAGCGAACCGATCAATGCGGGACCCCCAACCCAGTCCCCTTTTTCGTCCCTCGTGCCCCCCCGAACGGGAGGATTGCCCGGAGATGGCCGACACCATCCCAAACGTTCAATTGCGTGCCTGGCGTAACAAAGCCCGACTCACCCGCGCCGAACTGGCAGCGCGCATCAACGCCACCCCCACCGGCATCAAAGACGGCCTGAACTGCGACGAGGAACGCATCAGGCGATGGGAGGCCGGCGAAGTCTCCTGGCCACACTCCCCCTACCGCCTCGCCCTCACCCAGGCCACCGGCCTCCAGGTCGAAGATCTGGGCTTCTCCCCCACCAAGCGCCGCAACGGCAGCCGCCTCATCGAAGCCCAGATCATCCCCACCGACGCCCTCCGCGCCGAAGCCGACCTGTACGGCACCATGGAACTCGCCCAACAGCTCCAGGCATCCGACGTCGGCCCCGGCACCCTCGAAGCACTCGCCGAGGCCGTAGAACTCCTCTGCCGCGCCTATCCGGTCGTATCCGCTGCCACCTTGCGCGACCGCACCCAAAAGCGTCTCGCCCAGGTAACCCGCCTGCTCTCCGGCCGGCTCACCCTCGCCCAGCACCGCGAACTCCTCGTCATCACCGGCTGGCTAACCGCCCTACTCGGCTGCATCCACTACGACCTCGGCGAACGCGAAGAAGCAGAAACCTCCCGCCGCGCCGCCTACGAAATGGGCCACCAGGTAGGCCACGGCGAACTCATGGGATGGGCACACGAGATGTCCGCCTGGTTCGCCCTGGTCGAAGGCCGCTACGAAGACGTCGTCACCTCAGCACGCAAAGGCCAGGACGCCGCCGGCCTCAGCAACGCCATGGTCCAACTCACCCTGCAAGAGGCCCGCGGACTGGCCCGCATGGGAGACCGCCGCGAAGCCGACAAGGCCCTATCTCGCGGAGCCGACATCCTCGCCAAACTCCCGCCGCCCGAACACCCCGACAACCACTTCGTGTTCGACCATGCCAAATGGATGTTCTACGCCGCCACCGCCTACACCTGGCTAGGCGACAACGACCGCGCCGAAGAACACGCCCTAGAAACCATCCAAATCCACACCCGCCCCGACGGCACCCACAATGCCCCCATGCGCGTAGCCGACGCCCACATAGACCTCGGCATCATCCACGCCCGCCGAGGCAACCTCGACACCGCCGTCCACCAAGGCCTCACCGCATTCGACATCGAACGCAAATCCTTAACGGATCTAGTGAATCGCGCCGGCGACCTCGACCGCGTCCTACGCCAAACCTACCGCCGTGAAGCCCTCGCCGCAGAGTTCCACGAGCGCTATATCACTGCCCGGCAGGCGTTAACCACACGCAGACCAGAACTCTTGGAATAGACCAGAATCAAACCGAAGAATCAGGAACCTATTCGCCGAGCTTTGATGGGGGGACCAATGCAACCAAGCGCTAGTTGGCATGATTTCGAACAATTAGTTGCATTGATACTACAAAAGACACTTGAAGGATATTCGATTGAGGCGCCTACATCAAGGGCGGATGCAGGGATAGACTTTATTGCAAGAAAAGGCAACGACACCATACTCTTTGAAGTGAAAGCCACAGCGCCGCACACCGGAAGGCGACTTCGAGATGCGGTCGAGCAACTAAAGCGATACGAAGCAAGCTTTCGAGAAAAGTACCCCAACAATCCCCCACCGAAGCTGACACTAGCAGTTCCGACAGCACTGACTCCAGAACACATTGACTTCCTCACCGCACACAATGTACAGGTCATGGATGGCGCAGAAATTGCCAGACAAGCTTCTCTGCATGGCTTACAAAATGAAGCGGTTCGAATTCTAGGCAATCTCGCACCCGATCCACAATCTCAAGCAATCACGAGGCGGCTAGCCAATCTGCATGTAACCGAGCGACTCCTAAAAGGGCTTGCGGATACTACGTGCGGAAACAAGGAGTGGGCGATATACCAGAAATTATGCAGAGACATTATGGAGTACCTATTTAGCCCTCCCCTTGAACGCCCTATAACGGAACATCCCACGCAAGTTAAGAGCAATCGTCGAGATTTCATAATGCCCAACTATTGCCTGGACGGCTACTTTGCCTATCTTCGTGCAATATACCAGGCTCACCTCATAGTATTCGACGCAAAGAATAGTTGCAAAGGAGTCAATAAATCGGACGTCCTGCAGGTGTCGAATTACATGTCCAAGAAAGGGTTGGGGCTTTTTGGGGTTATAATTGGCAGAAAAGGTCCCAACAGAGGCGCTAGCTACGCCAGGCTGGACCATTGGAAAGAACAGGAAAAGATGATTCTATTTCTTGAAGACGACGATCTCCGCGAAATGATACGACTAAAGATAGCCGGCCAGGATCCAGTTAACCTGATCGTGCAGAAGATCGAAGATTTCCGGCTTTCGATCTAAAAGCGGCTGCCTATATGCACTCCTGGCGTGTCGTGACCCACTTGATACTTGACGCTTTGGCTTCGGATGATGCTTGACACGGCCTAGACGATCTTTCTCGGCTTAGTATGGTCGGCCGATTTGATTCGGGATACTTCCTGGGTGGTGGTTCGGGTCACCACCTTGAGGGTTTCCGCCTCGTCGTGGATGGCGATATGGCTGTCATCGACGGTCACGGTGACGACCTTCCGGGCGTGTACCCGGCCGAGGTTGATCTTCTGGCCGACGACCATGATGCCGCCCTTGATGCTGACCACCCGTTGGACGGTGACCGGCCCGGTCGGGGGTTTCGGGGGTGGACCGGCGGTTCGTGCGCCGCGCAGCCTGCCGCACTCGGTGATCGGCAGCGGGCAGCGGACCGTCCGCAGCAGGGTGCGTTCGCCGTCGAGGACCTGCGCGGTGATGCCGTCCATCCGGATGGTGACGCGTTGCCCGGCCAGGGTGGTGCCGATGCACAGGGCGTGGTTGGCCAGGCTGACCGTGCCGGCCGTGCTGACCAACCGGTCGATCTCGACGGCCGGGTAGCCCGCATCCAGCGCCGGGATCGGTGCGGGACCAGCCGGCCGGGCATCAGCGGTGGCCGGCAGCGTGGTCAGGTCACGAGAGGTAAGCCGGGACGGCACGGTCTTGAGCCGGTCACCGCAGGCGGTGAGTACGTGCAGGTGGGCGGTACTGATCCACAGGGTGATGGACATTCCGGCGCGGTCGGGGCCGAGCCAGACCTGCTGTCCGGCGACCGACAGGTTTCCCGAGTCGGGCACGATCCTGTCCACCTCGACAGCCTCCACCGAGGCCGGCAGCGGCGTCCGTTCCACCAGGGCAGGCACCTGACCGGCGGCAGAGTCCGGCTCAGGTGCGATCGTCACCGATGACGCCTGGCCATCGAGCGCGGCTAGGCCGGCGGGCAGCCGCAACGCCAACTGCGCCTCCAGCTGCTGGTACTGGTCGTGATCTGCCCGGGGCGCGGTGAACCGGTCGACGGGGAAGGCCATGTCCAGGGCCTGGTGCGGCCGGGCGGTGTTGTAGCGGGTCACGAACTCGTCCACCGCCGCCTGAGCGTGCTGGATCGAGACGAACGGCGCCGCCTGGTCCAGCAGTTCACGCCGCACGGTCTGATGGAACCGCTCGATCTTCCCGGTCGTAGTCGGGGTGCGGGGCTGGGTGTTGCGCGCGGTGATGCCGTTCTCCCGGCAGATCCGCTCGAACAACGTCTCACCCGCCCGAGGGCCGCCGAACCGGCAGGTGAACTGCTTACCGTTGTCAGTGAGCACCTCCTGCGGGACTCCGAAGGTCTGCATCGCCGAGGCGAACGCCGCGCACACCGCCCGGCCGGTCGCCCGCACCACCACAGAAGCGATCACACAGAACCGGGCGTGATCGTCGATCCCGGTGATCAGCTTGCACTCGGTCCCGTCGGCCAAGAACACCCCGCCCATGATGTCCATCTGCCACAGCTGCATCGGACCCGGCCGCTCCCACCGCACGAACTCCGAGCGTTTCCGCTTGCGCGCCATCGGATCGATCAGCCCGTTACGCACCAACGCCCGATACACGCTGGAGCGCGACGGCAGCGGCTCCACCCCACGCCGGCCCAGCTCCCACACCAACGTCCGCGGCCCCCACTTGGGATGCGCCCGCCGCAGCTCACAGATCAACACCTCGATCTGCGCCGGAGTCTGCATCGGATGCGACCTCACTCGATGCGAGCGATCCGCCAACGCCCCCAGCCCGCCCTCGCGATAGCGGCGCATCCAGGTATGCACCGACTGCCGCGACACCCCATATCGAAATGCGACCTCGGTGACCGGCGCACCCGCCAGGACTTCCATCACCGCGTGATACCGCTGCTCCACGACGCTCAACTCCACCAGCGCCATCCAAGCCTCCCCCGAAGCGCCGATAACGCAACGAGAAAGCCCAGAAGACGATCAAGGTGTCAAGCATCAAGCGAGGCCAGCGTGTCAATCATCAAGCGAGACAGGACATATGCACTCCTGGCGGAACTGCCGAATCGCGCTTATAAGAGTCAAGGCGGCGGCGCGGCGCGCCGCCGTACCCGGCCCTCTACCGCACGCCGCCCGGGCGTGCGGCGTGGGCGCCGGTCCCGGCCGGCGGCGCCCCGGGCCGTAGCCTCACCGCGCGCCCGCCGCGACCGATGCACTCGCCGACCCCAGCGACACGCCGCCGCCCATCGCCTCCCCATCCGGATGCCCCGATCGATGTCAGGGGCGCTCAGGTCATCGGTAACTACCAGAGATCGTCGAGGTCACCGATCCTCTTTTGGAGCACGCGAGCGTCCTTCTTGGGCAGGATGTGAACCACGGCGTCCAAGAGCGCGCGAAGCTCAGCAGGGTCAGGACAGCACAGCATCTCTCCGCAGGATTGCGCCGGATCGAAAAGCCGATGCCAGGGGTCTCGTAAGAACAGCGACCAAGCGCGTAACGCCTCTTCCGCCGCACCGGGCCAGTAGCGCTTGTACTCCAGACGAGCAACTGCGATACGCCCTCGGTACGACAAGCCCGGGATTTCGGGAACTCTCGTGGCGGTTGTTCGTGAGCGCCACGGACCATCAGCGCGAATCTGCGCTGGACGCCTACGCGCCATGGCCCTTTCGTGTGATCGACATAGCGTCATCCTTCCACAGGCTGAACTTCAGGCAAGATGCCCCTGAGTGGTGCCCCCCTCACGATCGCCTAGCGGTGGCTGACCTCCGTAGGGGGCTGGGGGCGATCGACGGTCCGGGGTCTCGTTCCTCAACCCCGGCCCACCGAGCACCAGAGCGACGAAGGTGCAGACGTTTCTGATGCCCCTCGCGTGCCCGTTGCGTGCCCGTCAGGAGGGTAATCAAGGGGGACTCACGGGGAATCACGGGTACTCGAAGCGCTCACCCGCAGTTCAGCGTCTTCCCAGCTCAGCGACCATGCGCGATAGAGACTTCCCAAGCTGACAGCGCGGGTTCGATTCCCGTCACCCGCTCCACGCGTATTTGACCAGGTCAGCGAAGCACTTCCGGTAGAAGCGTGAACGCTGGCACATGTCGAGGGCGGATCAGCGTGAAGTCACGCCGGTCCAGCGTCGCAATCTGAGTGACATTTAGTCGTTCCGCGATGGCAACCAGGGACACGTCAGCGGGGTCCAGTCGAGCGTCTCGGTAGGCGCGGACAAGTTCTGCCATTCTCCGCACATCGGCTGGCACCAGGTCGACTAGTTCAAACTCCTCGGTCGCCAGATCAAGAAACTCCGCATGCACGCGAGGTCCCATGTGCCTGTTAATGGTCCATCCGGCCTCGATCAAGATGGTCGAAGGCAGCAGGAGCGGCCCCTCCAACTCTTCAAGGAGACGCACGCATGAGGCATGGTGCTTGTCATCTCGATCGACGACAGCGATCAAAGGGCCTGTGTCCAAGAGCGTGGCAGTCACGTTGACCGATTGAACCGCTCCGCCAGCAGATCTTCGACCCGTTCGGACAGATCCCCTTCACCGGAGGCACCGATCCCAGCGATCGACAACCGCCGACGCCGAACCGGCTCAGACGATTCCTCCTCCGCCACCTCAGCCAAGTCAGGATCTGTCTTCACCAAACGCAGGAGACGACGCGCCTGGTCCGGCGACAGCCGGTCCACCAGGTGATGAAGCTCCTCATGCGCATGCCCAGCGCTCATGGCCGAGAGTCTACGCAAACGATTCTGCTTGCGTCAGTGACACGCCCTCTGGTCGGCTGCGCTGTCACTTCGTCGGCAGGAAGCTCTGCACCGAGGTCCGCGCCGTACCAGTCCGCGTGACGGGTGCAAGGGCATGGGCTGATCCTCGGGCCATTAGCGGGCCATTAACCAGGGTGACGAGGGGTCAACCGCGGTCACTCAGGACCGGCCTGGGGCCCAGGTCAGCGGCCCTACGCGCGGTGATCGATGTACTTCCCAAGCTGACAGCGCGGGTTCGATTCCCGTCGCCCGCTCCACACCTAAGGCCCAGGCCGGGGAACAATCCCCAACCAAGGCCCTGATCGTTTCTGGAGTCTAATCGATCTTCCGTGCAATCAACGTGCAATCAGCCCACGGACACGAGCACACCCGCCGGCCCGGCATCGTCCTCCTCGCCACCAAGCCTCACCCACCGAACAAGGACGCGCGGTCGCCGGTCCCGCCACCGCGTCCACACAGAGGACAGCTCGGGTGAGGCTCCCGTAGCCGCCCGGTTCCCGCCATCGTGGCCAAGGGTTGTGTCAAGGACCTTGTGACAAGATCGCAGGATGCTGCGACTCACCGATTTCATCATCGACTGCCCGGACACGATGAAGCTGGCGGCCTTCTACTCTCAGGTGACGGGCCGCCCGATCAAGGAAGGCAGCCACGAGAACTGAGCCGGCATCCAGTTCGGCGAGGTCGAGCTGGCCTTCATCCAGGTGGACGACTACCGCGCTCCGCAGTGGCCCGACGGCGAGCACCCCAAGCAGTTCCACCTCGACTTCGAGGTGGACGAGATCGAGTCCGAGCAGCGCCGCGTCCTCGATCTCGGCGCGACGCTGCAGCAGGACTTCATTGGCCCCAACGGCTACGGCTGGCGGGTCTACACCGACCCGATCGGCCACCCCTTCTGTCTGTGCCGCAACAAGGGCGTCATCTGGACCGACCAGGGCCCGATCTGGCCCAAGCGCGACTAGGCCTATCTCAAAGCCATATGCCCTACTGCGCGACGACTCTGAGACAGGCCCTAGCCATGGGTCAGCCACCACACCCGTACAGGTCGCGCACGAAGATCAGCGGCCGCTTCCCAAGCTGACAGCGCGGGTTCGATTCCCGTCACCCGCTCCACACCTAAGGCCCGGGTCGGGGAACCATCCCCAACCCGGGCCTTGATCATTTCTAGGACCTATTCGATCTTCCGTGCAATCAGCCCAGGTACACGAGCACACCCGCCGCCCCGTCGTCCTCCTCCTCACCCTCTCCCGTGATCTGCTTGTCGATCGCGTCAGTTGTGGGCTCCGCAGGGTTGAGTGATGCACCAGCTGATCCGGGCCGCGGCTTGATCGTGGGTGTGGTGACCGGCGAGCCTGAGGATGAAGGTCGACAACAACCGCTGCGCTCGTACGACGTCGTCGGCCAGCCCGGCGTCCCTGAGTGCGGCGTAGGGACCTCGCGCGGGAGCCGCGCCGCCGGGGTGACGGCCGGGCGGCGGAATAGAAGGGGGAACAGGTCGTCGCCATCGGGGTGACGTCGAGCTGCTCGGCGACCGCGCAGCATGCCCGCCTTGGCCCCCTTGGGCTGACTCATGCGGGCGATCGCGTGGCCGGGACATCCCAGTGATTCGCAAGTTGATCTCAGACGCCGCTCCCTAACGTCATCGCTGACTCTCGCACCCCAAGGCAGCACGACATAGAGCGGAACAAGGCTCGGCGCGCCGACGAAGGCAATTCCGGGCAGGTGAGCGACGGCGGAAGGGAAGTTCTTGACGAGGCCCAAGAACGGTCAGAGGACCGCCGCCATGCGGATCAGTAAATGCCTGCGGGATGGATCGACCAGCCTCGACCTGTCACAGCTCAGCCTGGACACGGTGCACGAATCCATCGGCGACCTCGCCCACCTGACCAAGCTCAACCTGCGCGACAACCAACCGAATCGGGGCGTGTCCTTCTAAGCTGCCGAAGTGATCGAGTTGGCTTCGAGAGAGCGAACGCAGCCGCCGCCTCCTCAAGTCGTGTGGGAGAGCCTGGCCAACCCTCGGCGGCCCGGTGGACGCCAGTGGCTGAATCTGCGATCCGATGAGGTCGAGCCTCGCATCCTGCAGGCGGTGGATCCAGAGCTCGTGGTCTGGTCGTCGTTGTGGCCGGACAGGCCCGACGATGAGATCCGGTTCGACATCCGGCCGACCCGGGGCGAAAGCTCACTACGTTGGACACTGCTGACGCCTGGAGAAGCCCCAGAACAGGCCGTGATCGACGATCTGCGTCACCGGCTCAACTTCCTGATCAATGCTCAGCTCCGATTCTCCTTCGGGCAGTAGAGGCTCTCAGCGGTCGCGTATCGCGACGATGCACATAATCGGCCACGTCCCGCGTCCATTCATCGCATCTAGGCCGATTTAGGAGTCATCACACTTTCCAGGATCAGTAGCACCGGAGATCCCAGCCGGGGTCTTGGTAGGGCTCTTGTATCTCGACGACGATCAAGTGCTGTCCGTCGAAAGTCAGGGGAAAGGGTGGATTCTTGGAAGGCGTCCAGACGACGACGGGGCCGAAGGCCGCTTTGTAGTGCTCCACGATCTCGTTCACCGACAACTTGGTGCTCAGGTTGAACCTCAGACGGTAGTCGCAGTGGTTGCTGTTACCTCGCAGGGCCACCGACGACTGCACCTCGTCATCTGCGAACTCGGTCTCCGGAGGAAGGGGGTGGCTCAGGAACTCGTCAGCAATAGCGTTCAGGTGGTGATCGTGGATCCATACCGGTCCCATGAAGATTAGGGAGAGGAGAAGAACTGGCATGAACCCAAGCACGATCGCCGCACGGTGAATCGACGGGCCCCTCCGTAATCGAGAGCGAAGAGAATCGTCTTGTAACCTGCCAGGCGAAGCAGTCTCCACGGCTGCATCCTCTCGCAGACAAGGTGACGATCTGCATCTTCTCGTGCCCACTAGTTCTCCGTAAGACCTGAGTCCACAGGTTCTTCGCCCGCCCCGTCGTCGGCTCTGCCCGGCCGATCGCCGAATGGATCGACCGCCCGCCTGCTGACCTGCTGCCCGCGGTCAGTCCGTCGGCTTGTCCATGAAGACCTCGCATCCCGACGGTGCCGCCCGCACGGAAGACCTGCCCAAACATCCTAGATCTTTGAAGTTACTCTTTTGTCGATATTCGGCCACTGGACAGCCTGAAAGCCCACCAAAATAATCACCTCAAAGTGATATCCGTCGAAGAGAGGGTGAGAAATTGGTGGCACGTTTCACGGGTCCTGACGATCGCTATGGTGACGGTCGCCGCGCTCGTGATGCCGGTGGCCCCGGCACACGCCACGTACGGGTCCGACCTGACGGTGAGCATCGAGGTTTGGGGGCAAGGCGTCAAGCTGTCCGGGGCGTACGGGACGATCGCGTTCGACGACGGCAACGCCAAGAACCGCTACTCGATCGCGATGTGCCAGTATTCCGGCTACACCCGGCCCAATCTCTTCGCATCCGTCAACGGCGGCGCGCGAACCATGGTGGCCTCGGGTGGCCCCTCGGTGACGATCCCGCAGTGCCCGTACACGGCCTACCTTGCCAGTGGCGAGGTGACGCCCGGCGGCACCGTCGGCAACGTGACGCTCACTGTGGACGGGGTGCGTTACAACCCCCCGTCCGGCACCTACCACACTAATTACGCGGTCTACGACAACCCGTTCAACTGAGGGTTCCTCGCACTTCAGCGCCGAAGGCCCCGCGCGAGATCGGCGGGGCCTTCGGCGTCCCCGGTGGCGGGCGCTGTCGCGCATCGACTGGAGACAGAAGGAGATATCAGGAGATGGTGAGCGTGCCGTTGGTGTTACGGGCGCAGGTGACGATCGTGCGGGGCACGGCGGTTAGGGCGCCGGTCAGGCACTGGCCGAGGACGGCGTGGCCCGCGGCGTTGGGGTGCCACGACTCCTGGCAGGTCTGGAAGTAGGTGACGCAGGTGTTGGCCAATCGCTGGATGCCGATCTTGTCCCAGCCTGACAGGCTGGTGATGGGCGTGCCGGACGGCCCGTCCTGCACCCGGAGCGGCGTGGCGAGCGTGCCCGTCGGGCTGCCGGGATTCTCGCAGAGGCGGGCCCCGTCGAAGGCGCTTTGGACGTCCAGCACGCGCAGGTCGGCCGTTGGACGCTCGGACGCCAGCGTGGTGTAGGCGTTCTTGACCAGGGAGCCGAGGTTCTGGGAGAACACGTGCCCGGGGGCGAGGCTCGCGCGGTGGATCGGGCAGCCGGCGGCGTACCGCTCGGCGCCGAGGGCGCGGAACTTGTCGCGGGTGTCAGTGCGGCCGTCCTCGTCCCAGTACTGCGGGGCGACGTCGAGCGGCAGCGGGTTGGTATACGTCTGCAGGACTACCTGGTGGACACCGTCGGCGTCGATCTGGTCGAGGGTGTCGAGGATCTGGCGCAGTGCGGCGGTGGTCTCGGTGGTGGCGGCGGCGACCTCGGCGGGGCTGGCCAGGTCCGAGACGGTGCAGGGCTCCTGCGGCACGGGGCCGCCCAGGTAGGCCCAGAACTCCCACCAGCCCGTCCAGGCGTCGGCGATGAAGCGGTTGGCACACAGCGAGGCCACGTCGCCGAAGGTGAACTGGGTGTTGTTGGAGCCGAGGCCGATGAGGACGACGTCGATGTCGTGGGTCTGGGCGACGGCACGAAGCTGGTCGAGTTGCGAGGCGACGGAGCGGCCACCGGCGCGGGCGCTGGAGGCGTTGGCGATGTCGGCGGGCTGGCCACCGGAGCACGCGAGGTTGAAGCGGTCCTGGATGCCGGGGAGTGTCGCCTTGAACAACGAGGCGTTCGCCGACCGGTGACAGAAGTAGGCGTTGCTGTTGGCCGCCGACCAGCCGGGGAAGGCCCGTGCCGTCCCGGAGGCGTCGACGACGGGCTGGTAGTCCCCTGCGCCCTCCCCGCTGATGAAGCTGTCGCCGAGCGCGACGGCGGCGGTGGGCAGGACCGCCTGCGCCGCTTCGCCCTGGACGACCTGGATGCCGACGGCCCCTACCAGAAGCGCGGCTATCGCGGCGGCATGCCGGAGAATCCTCACAACTCCCTCATTTCGTACTAAACAAGCATGAAATAACGGATATTCAGATCACAACACGCCGCACCAATAGCGTCAAGATCTCTATGAGTCCCAGCCGCTTCACCTAAGAGATCGCATCTCGCCCTGATCGTCAAGCATGCGTTTGCTCGCTAAGCCGGCGCCGAAACGACGGAATGTGTCACGATCGCCGGGTGATGGCAGGGTTGCGGGTTCTGGCGATCGTGGCCGGACTGGGGCTGGCGCTGACCGGACCGGGGATGACGGAGGGCCGCGGGGTGCTGGACGGATTCGTGATCGGGCACGTACCCGGCGACGTGGCCACGAGCACGTCGGATTTCGAGTACGAGCCGGAGGACGGCGTCCGCTTCACCTCACGGGTCTGGGAACGGGAGACAGACGACGGCGGGCATGCGGTCGACCTGATGATCATCGTCATGCGCGCCGGCCGTTTCACCGCGCTCGACGGCCTACGCGACTTCATGTCGGCGTACCACGAGCGCGCTCCGGCCTCGTGGACGAATGTCCAGATCGGCGCCCGGCCTGGCCTCAAGGCTGCCGGGCAGGTGTTCTGGCTGGTGGAGCCGGGCGTCGCGGTGTCCGTCACGATCGACACCGCGCGATTCGGCGACGGCGAGCTGATGGCCGTGGCCGAGGGCGTCCGCGAGCAGCGAGGCGCTGGTGAGGCCGGCCGGAGGTGATTCACGGGTGTTCACGGTCAGGTGCGATCACGATCGGCGGTCGGCCCCGCGCGGCCAGGAATAGCCGGCCTCCGGTCGCCACGTTGTACCTGGCATGACCGCCACATCGTTCAACCCGCGCACGCTGCTCGCGGAAAGCCGGCTCGGTGTCCTCGCGACGATCAAGTCGGACGGCCGCCCCCAGCTCTCCCCCGTCATGCCCTTCTACGACCAGGAGGCCGATGTCATCTACGTTTCGATGACCGAGGGGCGGGCCAAGACGGCGAATCTGCGTCGGGACCCACGAGCCACGCTGGAGGTGACCAGCCCCGACGGCTGGGCATGGGCCACCGCCGAGGGCACCGCGACACTCACCGGCCCGGGAACCGACCCGCACGGTCCCGAGGTCGAGGCACTGGTGGACTATTACCGCAACGCCTCCGGGGAGCACCCGGACTGGGACGAGTACCGGTCGGTGATGGTGTCCGACCGCAGGGTGCTCATGGCGATGACGGTCGACCACGTGTACGGCGCCAAGATCGGCTGACAGGAGTTCCGAAGAACCTTCGTACGCCCGGGTCCACGTCGGCGAGGGACGGAGGTGGCCGGTGACCGGATCGGCGAACTCCATGGGTCATGGTGTCGGCACCACCATGGGGGTGCCGGTCACCGGGTCGGGGACGACGATGCTCGGCAGGTCGAAGACCTCCCGCACGAGCGTCGCGTCCACGATGTCGGCGGGCGCGCCCTCCGCGGCCACTCCGCCGTCCTTCATCGCCACCAGATGGTCCGCGTACCGGCACGCCTGGTTGATGTCGTGCAGGACCGCGATCACCGTGCGTCCCTCGTCCCGCAGTCTCGCGAGCAGATTGAGCAGTTGGTACTGGTGCGTGATGTCGAGAAAGGTGGTGGGCTCGTCGAGCAGCAGGTACGGCGTCTCCTGGGCCAGCACCATCGCGATCCACACTCGTTGCCTTTGGCCGCCGGACAGTTCGGCGACAGGCCGCTCGGAGAGGTCGGCGACTCCGGCCGCCGCCATGGCGGTGGCCACGGCGCGTTCGTCCTCCGGCGACCAGGTGGCCAGCAACGACTGGTGCGGGTAACGGCCACGGGCGACCAGCCGCTTCACCATGACGTTCTCCGGGGGGACGAGTCCCTGAGGCAGGAAGGCGACCTCCCGGGCGATCGCCTTCGGCCGGTAGCCGGCCACGTCGCGGCCGTCGAAGCTCACCATCCCGGCCGTGGGCTTGAGCAGCCGGACGAACGCGCGCAGGAGCGTCGACTTGCCGCACCCGTTGGCGCCGACGACGGCGGTGAACGCGCCGTCCGGGATGTCGAGGTTCACCCGCGTCGCCACCACCCGGTCACCGTAGGCGAGGGTGATGTCCCTGGCGGTCAGCCGCGCTGCCACGGTCGCCTCATTTCCCTGAAGAGCAGCCAGATGAGATAGGAACCGCCGATCGCGGTCGTCACGACGCCGACCGGCAACGCGACAGGGGCGAGCAGCAGTTGCGCGATGAGGTCGGCGGCCAGCAGAAGCACCGCGCCGGTCAGGGCCGCGGGCAGCAGCGGCACGCCGGCCAGGCCGGCCGTACCGGCCAGCCTGCCGCCGATCTGCGGCGCGGCGAGCGCGATGAACACGATCGGCCCCGCGACCGCCGTCACCGTGGCGGTACAGCCGACGCCGGCCAGCACGAGCAGCACCCGCAGCCGGTTCAGGTCGACGCCGGAGGTGACCGCGAGTTCGTCGTCGAGCACCGCCTGCCGCATCGCGTACGACAGCGTGGCCAGCAGCAGCGCGAGCACGCCGATGATGAGGAACGCCGGGCGCACCTGGACCCATTCGACGCCGTTCAGCGATCCCGCGCTCCATCCGGTCGCCGTGATCGCCACGTCCATCTCGGCCCTCAGCACGATCCACGAGTTGACCGCGGTCAAGATGGCATTCACCGCGATCCCGATGACGACCAGCCGCAGGCCGCTGAGCCCGGAGTCGAGCGACAGGAAGTAGACGACGGCCGCGGCGAGCAGCCCGCCGAGTACCGAGCCGAGCGTGAGCTGCACCGCCGTGCCACCGACCACGGTGATCGCGACCAGCACGCCGGTGTACGCGCCCGCGTCGAGGCCGATGACGTCCGGGCTGCCGAGCGGGTTACGGGTGAGGTTCTGGAAGACCGCCCCGGCCAGGCCGAGCGCGGCGCCGAAGACCAGCGCGGAGGCGACCCTCGGCGCGCGCCACTCCCGCACCACCAACGCCGAGTCGCCGTGACCGGCGAGCGCGGCCAGCACGTCCTGCGGAGAGGTCCAGGTGCCCCCGTGGCACAGGCCTACCAGCGCGAGCGGTAGCGCGACGGCGATCAGGGTCAGCGACACCGTGACGATACGCCGCTCGATCCTCGCCGAGAATCGTCCGGCGCGCAGCACCAGAGTGGTCACAGGGTCACCGCCCCGTAACGCCGTACCGCCCAGATCAGGACCGGGCCGCCGAGGAACGCGGTGACGACCGCCACAGGAACCTCACCGGTCGGCAGCAGCACGCGCGCCGCGACGTCGGAGGCGAGCAGCAGGATCGGGCCGAGCAGGATCGTGTACACCATCAGCCACGGAATCGACCCGGCGGCCGGTCGGCGGGCCAGGTGCGGCACGATGAGCCCCACGAAGGCGATCGGTCCTGCGACCGCGGTGGCGACCCCGGCGAGTACGGTGACCAGCACCAGTACGGCCGCTCTGGTCCGTGCCACCCGGCCGCCGAGCACCTGGGCGATCTGCTCGCCGAGGACCAGGGCGTTCAGCGGCCGGGTCACCGCCATGGCGCCGGCGAGCGCGATGATGATCAGCAGCAGCGGGGCGGTCAGGGGCATCCGCTCGTGACCGGCGAGCGCCCCGGCCGACCAGAACCGAAACCGGTCGAAGACGTCGGGAAGCATCAGCCGCATGCCGAGCGAGACGCCCGCCAGCACCGACGAGAGCGCGACCCCGGCGAGGACCAGCCGCAGCGGGGAGGTCCGGCCGACCGTGTACACCAGCAGGGCCGCGAGCACCGCTCCGGCGGCCGCGAACAGCAGTTGAGCGGCCTGCGTCTCCGCGAGGCGCAGTGCTCCGGCCATGGTGATGGCGAAGGCCGCGCCGGCGGTCACCCCGAGGACGCCGGGTTCGGCCAGCGGGTTGCGGGTCAGCGTCTGGATCAGCGTGCCGGACGCGCCGAGCGCCGCGCCGACACAGATGCCGAGGACGGTACGCGGGACACGGACATCCCAGATGATCAGCTGATCGTCGGTGCCGGCGTGGCCGGCGAGGGCACGCCAGATCTCCACCGGCGCGATGGTGCGCGCCCCGACGCTCACGCTGGCGCACGCGGCGACCAGCAGCAGCAGGACGCACAGAACCAGGTAGGCGGTCTTCTTCGGCAGGTCACTCCTCAAGCCCGGCAACTCCGCGCTTCCAGTAGCCGGTGATCAGCGAGTCGAGCCGTCCGTCACTCCACTCGCGCAGTGGTTTGACGGCATCCTTCTCACCGGCGGCGAACAGGAAGGTCCGCGCTTCGGGCAGGGGCAGCGTCCGTACCGTGGCGGCGAGCCGGGAGTGCGTGCCTTCGCGGACCAGCCGGGTCACCTCCACCCCGTCGCGCCGCGCGAGGGGGTAGGCCTGCTCGGCCTCGTCATCTGTCTCGATCACGACCTGGGCGGACACCTCGGCCGGAGACTCCGCCAGCCAGCGTGCCACCGCCGGGAGGCTGGTGGAGTCGGCCGCGAACACGTAGTGCCGGTAGTTGTGCGGGAACGCCTTGGCCCCGGGGGGACCGGCGATGGCGACCTGGTCGCCCACCGCGGCGGTCGTGGCCCAGGTCGAGGCGACGCCTCCGGCGTGCAGGACGAAGTCCAGGTCGAGCTCGCCGGCGTCGGCGTCGAACCGCCGTACGGTGTACTTCCGTGTCGTGGGCAGCGGCCTGGGCCAGTCCAGCGTCAGTTCCTCGTTGGCGACCGGGACGCGACGGGTGCCGTCCGGGTCGGGAAGTACGATCTTGATGTGGTCGTCGGCCTGGTAGGTGTGGAACCCCTCCAGTTCCGGGCCCCCGAGGGTGAGCCGCAGCATCCGCGGGGTCACGTACTGCCGTGCGAGGACCGAGACGGCGCGGATCCCGATCGGGTAGCCGATGCGAGCGATGCCGCTGCCCGTGCCGTGATGGCGGGCGACGCGCTGCCGTGGGTTCCGCCGGTCCATGCTCATCGGTCCCGCAGCGGCGCGAGCGCCCGGTCGATCGCGTCCAGGGTCGTGAGCGCCGAGCCGTACGTCGCCGCCTCCGTGTATCGCAGCGGGAAGACGTTGCCTGCCTTGACCGCGGGCAGGTTCTTCCACAGCTTGGAGTCCAGCACGTACTGCACCGCCTCGCTCACCGAGCCGTCGGGGTCCACCGTGTACGAGATGGCGTCGGCCTCGCCGAGGCTTTCCGGAAGTTTCTCGATCGAGGGGTACTCGGTGACGTCGAGCGCGCCCCCGCCCTTCTTCTTGACCTCGCCGTAGTAGGTCACGCCGATGTCCTGGGCGATGTTGGTCCCCCACGAACCGGCGAACTCGCGGTGGAACGTCCCCTTGGCGACCTCACCGTAGGCGCCGACGTGGCCGAATCTCAGGCCGTTCAGAGCGGACC
Organism: Sphaerisporangium sp. NPDC049002; assembly: GCF_040649355.1. Classification (NCBI taxonomy): domain Bacteria; kingdom Bacillati; phylum Actinomycetota; class Actinomycetes; order Streptosporangiales; family Streptosporangiaceae; genus Sphaerisporangium; species Sphaerisporangium sp. NPDC049002. The sequence goes on from NZ_JBEZFH010000063.1 coordinate 28,146, forward strand.
TGTACTTGTCCGCGAGCTCCGCAGCCTTCTTCTCGTACGCGGACTTGGCGGCGTCGAAGCGGTCGAGGCGGCCCGCGGCGTCGGCCTGCCGCCGGGACTGCTCGCGCCAGCCTGACGGGGTGGTCGGGCCGATCGCCACGACGGGGGCGATGGACTTCAGCCGGTCCAGGTTGATCTCGGCGAGCACCGGCTTCGGCACGCCGATGACGATCAGGTCCGGCTTGGCGGCGGCGATGGCCTCGTAGTTGGTCTCGGCCGCCGTCTCTCCCGCGATCTTGGGCAGGTTGTCGTACGTGGCGCGCTGCTCCGCGGTCATCAGCGGCAGACCGCGCTGCCAGCTGGAGACACCGGCCAGGGCTGCGCCCGTCTCGATCAGCACCGGTACCGCGTACCCGGTGGCGACGACCCTCTTGGGAAATGCCGGGATCGTGACGTCGCCGTTGTCGGCGGTGAACACCCGGGTCCCCGCCGCGCCGGCCTCCGTTCCACCGGACGCGGCAGACCCGGTGGAAGCTGTCGAACCTGTCGGACCTGTGGAACCACAGGCCACCAGGCCGAACGAGAGAACCAGCGCACCGGCCAGGCGCCAGGGCCGTCGAGAAGACATGAACGTGATCCTTCGCAATAAATCAAGACAAAAGGGCTGCCGAGTACGGCAGCGTCTAGTTAGGTTAGCCTTGCCAAACATGGCTCTGGTGTCGCGCAGAGGCCACTCGATAGCGATAGGAGGTCACTCTGTGACGCTTTCGCACCCTTCCAGGACGGATCCGGTGTCGTGCGAGGAGTACGGCTACGGCCTCGGCAGGCCCGACGGCATCCTGGTGCTCAAGTACCGCTCGGCGGCGGTGCTCGAATTCGGGCAGAGCCGGGAGGACTTCCTGCACCAGCTCTACTGGTCCCCCGACGGCCTGCTCTCCACCAGGCACGGCGCCGACGCCCGGTTCATCGGCTCGCGCGAGGCTTTCTGGGCGCACCGCGCGGTGAGCCACGAGGTGTACGCCGCTGACCGGCAGACGGTGTACCGGATCTGTCTGCGCGAGGTGCCGTCCGCGCTCACCGGGCTCCGGGCCGGGGCTGTCTTCATCGACGAGGAGGCCGCGCGGCTCGTCTTGGAGATCGCCCGCCACGATCAGGACGAGGACGAGGCGCTCGCCGCCCGCCGCCGCATCATGGCCGGGCTCGGCGCGGCCACCGGCGAGTCCGCGGGCCGCCACGCCAACGGAACCGGTTTCGCGATGCAGGTCGCCCGTGCGCTGTCACACGATCCCGGCGACCCGCTCCGCCTGGACGAATGGGCCGAACGCCTGCACATCAGCATCAAGACCCTGCAACGCGACTTCGACCGCGAATTCGGCATGTCGTATTCGGAGTGGCGTACCGGGTTGCGGCTGCGCGCGGCACGGGCCCTGCTGGAGACCTGCCCGGTGGCCGAGGTCGCCCGGCGAGTCGGCTACGCCACACCGTCCGCCTTCATCGCCGCCTTCACCAGACAGTACGGCTGCACCCCCGGCCGCTACGCGCTTCGCCGGCCTGGCTCCGCCTGACGGCCATGACGCGGTGCCCGACCTCTGACAAGCCGCTCGACCCGTCGCCCCCGGCCGGAGGCGTCCGGCAGGCACGCGGGGTCGCCACATCGACGGCGGGCCTGATCCAAGGCGGCGACACCCAGAAACATTAAGGAAACCTTCCTATTGACAACGGAGGTGACGCCGGTGTTACATCCTCTTAATTTAAGCCGTGAAGGTACTTCCGGGCAGGACGGGACACGTCGGCGTGCGGCCCCCCGCACGCCGTGCCGGCGTGGGCCGGAAGCCCGTTCCCGGCAAGGACCACAGACCGGAGGTCTCCATGCGCAAACCCCGGCTCCTCCTCATGGCCGCGGCCGTGGTCGTCACCCTGACCAGTGGCCTGGTCTCCGTCACGAGCAATGACCGGGCCGAAGCCGCCATCGGCCCCGTCACCTGGTCCGACGAGTTCAACGGCGCCGCAGGGACGTCCATCGACGGTTCAAAGTGGAAGTTCGACACAGGTGGCAGCGGCTGGGGCAACAACGAGTTGCAGTACTACACCAACTCGACCCGCAACGTGTACCAGGACGGGCAGGGCCACCTCGCCATCACCGCCCGCAAGGAGAACCCGTCCAACCTGCAGTGCCACTACGGCACCTGCCAGTACACCTCCGGCCGCATCCTGACCGCGGACAAGTTCAGCCAGGCGTACGGCCGCTTCGAGGCCAGCATCAAGATTCCCAAGGGTCAGGGCATCTGGCCGGCGTTCTGGATGCTCGGCGGCAACAACTGGCCGGCCACCGGCGAGATCGACATCATGGAGAACGTCGGCAACACGCCGAACACCGTCTACGGCACCGTGCACGGCCCCGGCTACTCCGGCGGCAGCGGCGTCGGCGGCAACCGCACGATCGGCGCGCCGCTCGGCGACGGCTTCCACAGCTACCGGGTCGACTGGTCTCCCAACCTCATCATCTGGTACCTGGACGGCTCGGAGTACTTCCGCGTCACGCCGGCCAACATCCGCGGCAACCAGTGGGTCTTCGACCACCCGTTCTTCATGATCCTCAACGTGGCCGTCGGCGGATACTGGCCGGGCAACCCGGACGCCAGCACCTCGTTCCCGCAGACGATGCTGGTCGACTACGTCCGCGTCTCGGCGTGGACCAACGACGGGCCCGGGACCGGCAACGCGCTGAAGTCCAACCTGAACGGTCGCTGCATCGACATCCCCTCCGCCAACCCCGCCGACGCCGCCCGCCTGCAGATGTACGACTGCAACGGCACCGCCGCCCAGCAGTGGTCGATCAACACTGACGGCACCATCCGCGCGATGGGCAAGTGCATGGACGCCGCGGCGGCCGGCACCGCCAACGGCACGCCGATCCAGCTCTACACGTGCAACGGCACCGGCGCCCAGCGCTTCACGCTCACCGCGGCCGGCGACCTGGTGAACACGACCGCCAACCGCTGCGTCGACATCGTCGATCGCAACACCGCGAACGGCGCGCTCCTCCAACTGTGGGACTGCGGCGGCGCGTCCAACCAGAAGTGGACCCGCGCCTGACCCCTCGACCGACGCGAAAGGCCGGCAGCCCGTGCTGCCGGCCTTTCGCGGCATCGGCGGTCAAGACGCACAGATCGGGACTCACTCCGGCTCGTTGCCCGCCGGCCCGCCCACGGTGAACGACGTGGTGACTCCCTCGTACATCAGATGGGCGACGAGCCCTTCGGTCGCGTGCGGCAGGTTGTGACAGTGGTCCATCCAGATGCCGGGGTTGTCGGCGACGAAGGCGATGTCGTACGACTCGCCGTTGCCGACCTCCAGCGAGTCCACCCACCACGGGCTTCCCGTCGCGGCCACACCGTCGCGGCTCAGCACCACGGCGTGGTGGCCGTGCAGGTGCATGGGGTGCGTCTCGCCGCTGTGGTTGGAGATGCGCATGCGCACCACGTCACCCTCGGCGACGACGAACATCGGCACGTCCGGGAACATATGGCCGTTGATGGTCCACCAGATCCCGGGACGCCCGTCGAGGAAGCCGGGACGGCGCCCTATCTCGTACACGAACCGCCGATCCGGTCTGTCCGGGTCGAGCCCGATCGGCGCCGGTGCGCCATAGGAGAGCATGTTCAGCGTCGTCGCGGGCCGGGGGACGGCTGGCGCGTCGTACGATCGCGAACCGAGCACGACGCCGGTCGGGCCACCGATGTGGACCCGCACCGGTGAGCCGTCCTCGGGCATGGTCACCTCGATGTCGGCACGGCCTCCCGCGGTCACGAGCACGGCGGTGTCGCGTACGGGAGCGGGCCCGTTCAGGTCGGTCCCGTCAAGGGCGACAAGCCGGAACGGCGCACCGCCGACCCACACCGGCGTCTGGCCGTTCTCGGTGTTGATCACCCGTACACGTACCCGATCACCGGGGCGCGCCTCGGCACGATCGTCGCCCTCCCGCCCGTTGACGGTGCGGGCCCCGTCGTACAGGTGCAGCAGCGCCACCACGTCGACGGTGCCGGCGGGCGGCCGCGGTGCCGGGGCCACCACCAGAGCGCCGAGCAGACCCCGGCGAACCTGCTCGTGGGACACCTGGTGGGAGTGGTACCAGAACGTGCCCGCCTGGTCGGCGACGAAGCGGTAGGTGAACGACTGGCCCACGCCGACCGCGTCCTGGGTCACGCCGGCGACCCCGTCCACGGCGTTGGGCACGTCGACGCCGTGCCAGTGCAGCGTCATGCCGTCAGGAACCGACTCGTTGACCAGCCTGACCTGCACCAACTGTCCGACGGTCGCGCGGATGACCGGGCCGGGCGACGTGCCGTTCAGCGTGTACCCATCGACGAAGCGGCCCGTGGGCAGCTTGAACCGCTGCCTGCGTGCGATCAGGGTGACCGCGACGTCCGCCTTGCGGGCCGGATCGGCGGTGAAGGAGGCGACGCCGCGCCCTGACGCGGCGTGCCCCGGCGAGCTCGCCCCCGAGTGAGCTCCATGTCCCGAAGATCCGCCCCCCGAACCGGCCGCGTGGGCCGGGCGGCCGCCCCCGTAATCCTCGTACCCCATGTCCATCACGGAGTACGCCTCCGGCATCAGACTGCCCTGCCAGAGCCACGTCAGCGGACCGAGTATGGCGATGGTCGCGACGCCCGCGACGGCGAGGCGTATGCGTCCGCCGTCTCGGCGAGTCCCCTTCATACGGCGTGCCGTCAGCCGACGGTCCCGATACGCGATTCCGGCCGGACCCGCGCGCTCACACCCGTACCGCGGCCGCGGCTCGCGGCGTAGACGGCCGCGCCGAACAGCAGCAGCGCGTTGAGGCCGTGCAGGGCGCCCAGGGCGGGGATGTCGTGGGCGACGACGCCCAGGGAGACCTGGACCACGACGAGCAGGAGTACCAGGCCGGCCGCCTTCACCGCTCCCGGGACCTTCGTGAAGAACGAGGAGATCAGAAGGAGCACCGCGATCAACGGGATGACCATCGTCCCGTTGATGCCATGGATCACAAAGCCGACGATCTCAGGGAACGCCGAGGCGTCGCTCTCGATGACCGCTTTGTCGAGCACGCCGCCCTGCTCGACCCACTTTTTCAGTCCGGCGTCGGCGAAGACCACCGCCATCGCCTGCACGGCGACCTCGACCGCGACGAGGTAGGCCAGGACCTTGTAAACCGGTTTCATGAAGTTCTCCCCATCCGGGAACTGAGGAGCCCTCTTGCGTTACGGGGCATGCGATCTCCTCGTGCGTCGGGCAGCGTCCGTCTCCGCACGCTGATTACTTTGCACAGGTGAAGGTAGGAAATCCGGCTTGGGAAAGACTTGTCGGCGAATGGGAAGGCGCTGCCCGCGGTGACGCCTGGCCGCGCCGCGCCCGCATTGTCACCCGGGCATCGGCCGGCGCGGCGGGGTGGCATCGCCACCCACGCATCGCTTTCGGCCGCCGCATGAACGATTCGGGCGGGCAAAGAGAGCACGCCAGAGGATGTGCCGGCGGTACGGGCGAAATACCGTTGTGCGACCTCGCCCACCGGTAGAGCACCCGTGATCCGCGGCTCGAACGCGGTCAGGCGCCGGACCTGGTCTTCGGCCCCGCCGAACCGAGCCGCGCCGGGCCGCGCCGCACCGCCTGAGCGCCCTCGAACCAGTCACAACCAGAAGACCGGCTCCCCGCGGTCCCTACGGCATCGGGAAGACGGCCCCCGCACAGAGGAGTCTGGATGCTACCCCTGATCGGCAGCGACGTCGCGACCAAGATTGACGATCTCATAGGCAACACCCCCTTGCTCCGCCTCGCCCTTGACGGCCTGCCTTCGGCCACCACCCTGCTCGCCAAGCTGGAGTCGGCGAACCCGCTGTCGAGCATCAAGGACCGGGTGGCCCTGCGCATGATCGAGGAGGCCGAGGCGTCCGGCGCGCTGACACCCGGCGCGACCGTCATCGAGTCGACCTCGGGCAACACCGGCATCGCCCTGGCCGCGCTGGCGGTCAGCCGGGGTTACCCGTGCATCGTGGTCATGCCGGACAACGCGTCGCGGGAACGCCTGCTGACCCTGCGCATGCTGGGCGCCCAGGTGGAGTTCACCGACCACGTCCTCGGGTTCCAGGGATGCGTCGATCGGGCGGAGGTTCTGCACCGTGACGCGGCGACTCGCCCTTGTGAGGCGCTCTTCGAGCGATGGCCGGCCGGCAGGCGCCGCGAGGCGAAGCTGGAGTGGCTGT
>NZ_JBEZFH010000064.1:0-34232 GCF_040649355.1 Sphaerisporangium sp. NPDC049002
GCTCGGCGAGTTCATCGGCCGGGCCTGGGGCGACACGAACCGCTCGCTGCTGGACAGGCAGGTCAAGCTGACCGGCTTCGCGATCCACTCCAAGAAGAGGGGCCAGTGGTACCTCACCCGCATGCAGCTGCGGTGCTGCGCGGCGGACGCGTTCCCCCTGAAGGTGGCCGTGCTCGGGGTCCCCGCGCCGCGTGACGACACGTGGGTCGAGGTGACGGGCGCGTGGGTGCCCACCCCGTACGACCAGCTGCCGAAGGGTACGGTGGCCCCCGAGCTGAGGGCCACCGCCGTCGTCAAGGTCAAGCAGCCCGACGAGCCGTACGAATGACGGGCCGTAGGAAGGACGAGCCGTACGAATAGGGCCGTACGACGGTTACTCGCGCGCGAGCGCCCGCCCGGCACCGCTATCGTTGGTGTCGCACTGGAGGGTTCGCATAGTGGACGAGTGCAGCCGCCTTGAAAGCGGCCAGGTCGGCGACGGCCTCGTGGGTTCGAATCCCACACCCTCCGCCACAGGCCCTCCGGAGTCAGGCGTGGGCGCCTCCGAAGTTGTCGCCCACCGAGGCCGCCAGAAGCAGGTACGACTCCCGCGTGGCCGGCTGCAGGCGGTCGAGGTCGATCTCGGCGCCCTCCTCCAGATGGGGATCGTAGGGCACGCGGATCACGGCGCGGCAGCGGGCGGCGAAGTGTGCCTCCAGCCGGTCGAGATCGACGGTCGACTTCGAGCGCGGCCGTACGCTGCACAGCACCACCGTCGCGGCCTTGACCAGGTCGGCGTAGTGATGCGCCTCCAGCCAGTCGAGGGTCGCCGACGCGGCCCTCGCGCCGTCCACCGAAGGTGAGCTGACCAGCACGAGCTGGTCGGCCAGGCCGAGGACACCCGACATCGCCGAGTGGAGCAGGCCGGTGCCGCAGTCGGTCAGGCAGATCGAGTAGAAGTTCTCCAGCACCTGGGAGACCGACTGGTAGTCGGCGGCGCTGAACGCCTCCGACACCGAGGGGTCGCGGTCGGAGGCCAGGATCTCCAGCCGCGAGGGCGCCTGGGAGGTGAACGCTCTTATATCGACATATCGCTTGATCTGCTGCCGCTCGTTGAGCAGGTCGCGTACGGTCGCGGACGTCTCCAGCTCCACTTTGTCCGACAGCGTCCCGCGGTCGGGGTTGGCGTCGACCGCGATCACCCGGTCACCCCGTACGGAGGCCAGCGTGGCGCCGAGGCCCACGGTCGTGGTCGTCTTGCCCACACCGCCCTTGAGGCTGAGGACGGCCACCCGGTGATGCCCGGTCGCGACCGGGGTACGGGCGCGCGCGACCAGTTCGCGGCGGCGGCGCACCTCGGGGGACTCCCCCGGCTTGATCAGCCCGGCGGACGCCTTGAAGACGAGCTTGCGCCAGCCGCCCGCAGGAGCGTTCCTGCGTCCGCGCAGCAACGACACCGGGTCGAGGCTGTCGGCGGTCTGCCTGACGCCGATCGCCGCCTTGGCGGCCCCTGTCTGGCGTGTGGGCGCGCCGAAGGCCGGCTGGAGGGAGTGCACCGGCTGCGGCGACTGCCTCCGGCGCGCACGGTAGGGCTCACGCTGCTCGTCGGGCGGGTCTTCCTGCGTCGCCGGCTCGGGGGACGGGGCCGCCTGCGCCTTGGCCTCGGTGGCGGGCGCCGGTGGCCGCTTAGCGGGCGGGGGCTTCTCGGGCTCGTACAGCGCGTGCTCCACGCGCGGCACGACGACATCATCGGTGTCGGGGCCTCCCGCTGAGATGAAGGCGTTGAACCGCTCCTGCTCGGGGTCGGCCTCGACGGTCTCCGCCGCCGGGAGCGCGGCCTCCAGCCAGCCGCGCACCGACTGCTCGCCGGTCGTCTCGGGCTCCGGCTCGTACGGCTTGGGTGTGTCGCCCTTGCCGGAGGTGAGGGGCCCCATAGGGGCCCAGCCGGAGCCGGTGGCGCCCGGAGGCTCCTCGGTCAGCGAGCCGAACGTGAAGCTGTCGGTGTCGTCGCTGACGGACTGCTCCGGGGCGGACGGCGCGGAGGCGGAGGCGGCCGGCGAAGCGGACTCGCCGAAGGCACCGCCGGCGGCGGACGCGGACCTATCCCCGAACGCGCCTGCGCCCGAAGGCGACTGCCGCTCACCGAACGCCCCGCTACCGGACGGCGACGAGGACCGCTCACCGAAAGCCCCACTGCCGGACGGCGAAGGCCTTTCGCCGAACGCGCCGCTGCCTGAGGAGGCGGGACGGTCGCCGAAGGCTCCGAAGGCGCCGCTCCCGGAGGACGGGGAGCGCTCACCGAACGCACCCGCCCCTGAGGACGGGGCTCGCTCGCCGAAGGAGCCGCCCGCGGACGAGGAGGTGCCGGAGCGGGAAAGCGGCTCGGACGGCCCTGTGATGGGCGCCGAGAAGGCGCCGGTCTCGCGCCCGCCGCCCGGCGAGGACGGCGGGACGTCCTCCTTCTTGCCCCAGCCGCCGAGACCCTCGGCCGCCGGTGGACGGAGCTCGGTCGTGTCGTTGCCGCGCTCGGCCGCGGTGTCGTCGGGCTGCGTGGTGCCGTGCACCGGGTCGCCTGCGGCGCGGAACAGCGGCGACGACGGCGCCGGGGGCTCCGCGGGAACCATGGCCCAGGGATCTTTGGGATATGGCGAGACCACGGTGTCGTCCGCGGTGACGGTCACCGGGACGGGCGCCTCCTCGTTCTCCTTGATGGCGTCGAGCCAGGCGAGTTGCTCTTCAAGGGAGTGAGGATCCTCACGATCGTGTCTTGCCACCGTGTTCCCCCTCGGGACTGGGCTAAAGGGGCAGCAAATAGATTGAAGATTACCGCCCGCAATCACGACCAACGTGGTCAACCGCCGACTTGGCTACCCGGATAGTTTGGTCGCATGCGCGCGATCGTTGTATCCCAGCCCGGTGGACCCGAGGTGCTGGAGTGGCGGGAGGTTCCAGATCCCCGTCCAGCACGGGGAGAAGTGCTGATCGAAGTGACCGCCGCCGGGGTCAACCGTGCCGACCTGATGCAGCGGCAGGGCCTCTATCCGCCTCCGCCCGGCGCCCCCGATCACCCGGGCCTCGAATGCTCCGGAGTGGTCGCCGAGGTCGGCGAGGACGTCGAGGGCTTCGCTGTGGGGGACGAGGTGTGCGCGCTGCTGGCCGGCGGCGGCTACGCCGAGAAGGTGGCCGTCCCCTGGGAGCAGGTGCTCCCCGCCCCCTCCGGGATCACGCTCGTGGAGGCCGCCGCTCTGCCCGAGGTCGCCTGCACCGTGTGGTCGAACGTCTTCATGACGGCGCGGCTGCGGCGCGGGGAGACGCTCTTGGTCCACGGCGGCGCGAGCGGGATCGGCACCTGCGCCATCCAGCTCGCCAAGGCCTTCGGCTCCCACGTGATCACCACGGCCGGCACGGCGGAGAAGGTCGCGCGCTGCCTCGAACTCGGGGCGGACGAGGCGATCAACTACCGCGAGGAGGACTTCGCCGAGAAGGTCCGCGCCGACGTGGTCCTCGACATCATGGGCGCGAAGTACCTGCGGAAGAACATCTCCGTGCTGAACACCGGCGGGCGGCTCGCGGTCATCGGCCTCCAGGGTGGCACGAAGGGGGAGCTCGACCTCGGCGCGATGCTGGCGAAGCGCGCCTCCATCCACGCCACCGGCCTGCGCAACCGGCCCGTACCGGAGAAAGGCGTCATCGTCCGTGGGGTCGGTGAGAACGTGTGGCCCCTCGTGGAGGCGGGAGCGGTCCGGCCGATCGTCCACGCGGTGGTGCCGATGGCCGAGGCCGCGGAGGCCCACCGGATCCTCGAATCCGGTGACCATATCGGGAAAGTCCTGCTGGCCAGGTGAGCTAGGTTGAATGGCATGAATGCTGAGGAGAGCACCCCGCACATCGTGGTCGTCGGCCCCGATGGCCTGACGGTCGAGGGGGAGAACGGCGAGCACGAGGAGCGTTCGGAGCGCTCGGTCGCCGAGCTGGTGGAGCAGCCCGCGAAGGTCATGCGCATCGGTAGCATGATCCGTCAGCTCCTTGAGGAGGTCCGCGCGGCGCCTCTCGACGAGGCGAGCCGCAAGCGCCTCAAGGACATCCACCAAAGCTCTATCAAGGAGCTGGAGGACGGCCTCGCCCCCGAGCTCGTCGACGAGCTTGAGCGGCTGTCCCTGCCGTTCACCGGCGGCGACGACAGCCCCCCGCCGAGCGACGCCGAGCTCCGCGTGGCCCACGCCCAGCTCGTCGGCTGGCTGGAGGGCCTGTTCCACGGCATCCAGACCACGCTGTTCGCGCAGCAGATGGCCGCCAGGGCCCAGTTGGAGCAGATGCGGCGTGCCCTGCCCGGCGGCATGTCGCAGGAGGAGCAGCCGCCGCACCGCGCTTCCGGCCCCTACCTGTAGCCGCGGCCCCTCCGGTCACCCGTAGAGCTTCTCAAGGATCAGGGCGACCCCGTCGTCGTCGTTGGCCGCCGTCACATGGGTGACGGCGGCGAGCACGTCAGGATGGGCGTTCGCGACGGCGTACGAGGTGCCGGCCCAGCCGAGCATCGGAAGATCGTTCGGCATGTCCCCGAACGCCACCACCTCGCCCGCGTTGATGAGGTGACGCCTGGCGAGCGTGGCGAGCGCGGTGGCCTTCGTCACCCCCCGGGCGCTCATCTCGATCAGCGCTCTGCCGCTGGAGTGGGTGGCCGTCAGCAGATCGCCCACGGCCTCCGTGACGATGAGGTGGAGCAGGTCGGGGTTCATGTTGTGGTGGAAGGCCAGGAGCTTGGCGCAGGGCCGTGAGATCAGCGTGGCGGCGCCCACGCGGAGCCCTGAGGCCTCACGGCTGTCCCAGCCGCCGAGCCGGAACTCGCTCTCATGGGCGAACCCTCCTTCGTACTCCACGGAGAAGCTGAGCTCGGGGAGCCGGTCACGCAGGCGGCGCACCGCCTCCGAGAGCACCTCGGGGTCGATGAGGTGGGACTCGACGATGCGCTCGGTGTGCAGGTCGTACACGAGCGCCCCGTTGGCGCAGATGGCGAGCCCGCGGTGGCGCACCGCCCCGGCGACGATTCCCATCCAGCGGGGCGGCCTGCCGGTGACGAACACGAGGACCGCACCCGCCTGTTCGACGAGCGCGAACGCGGCCGCCGTGCGCGGGGAGACGGTGCCGTCCGACCGCAGGGCGGTGCCGTCCAGGTCGGTGGCGACGAGTCTGGGGCTGACCATAACAACGTCTAGTTTGCCCTGTGCTGGGCCCAGGTCCGGCGTCAGCCCAGAGAGTAAAAGAATCTCGCCAGGAGGGGGAACAAAGGCGCTCTGATGGTGTTAGATGTGGTGGCGTTGTATTAGCTGAACCCGATGTGCAGAACCAGCTTGACTGTCTGAGCGGCCCCGGGAAGCTGTGCGACACAACCCGGGGTTCGCGAGGTGTGAACCCCAAGATCAATTGCAGGGAGAGCTTTAATGGCTCAGGGAACCGTCAAGTGGTTCAACGCCGAGAAGGGCTACGGATTCATCGCACCCGACGGTGAAGCTCCGGATGTCTTCGTGCACTTCTCCGAGATCGTCGGCAACGGCTACCGCAGCCTCGAAGACGGCCAGCGGGTCGAGTTCGAGGTCACGCAGGGGCAGAAGGGCCCGCAGGCGTCGCAGGTCCGCGCCGTCTGACCACTGACACACAGAAGGCGGGGTTCGCGTCAGGCGAACCCCGCCTTCGTGTCGTATAACAAGCCCGCCGTTCTGACAAAGCGGACATTCGTAACAGACAGTGTGAGAGTTAGCCGCTTACCCGCAAGTCGGGATAAGCGGCTTACTCATCACAAAAGCGTCTACTTGACCGGCTCCAGCACGTCCAGTCCGACATATGGGCGCAGTGCCTTGGGCACCACCACAGAGCCGTCGGCCTGCTGGTGGTTCTCCAGGATGGCCACGATCCACCGTGTGGTCGCCAGGGTGCCGTTGAGGGTGGCGACGTGCCTGGGCTTCTCCTCGGCGTCCCTGTAGCGCACAGCGAGCCGCCTGGCCTGGAACTCGGTGCAGTTGGACGTCGAGGTCAGCTCCAGGTAGCGGTTCTGCGTCGGCAGCCAGGCCTCGCAGTCGAACTTCCTGGCGGCGCTCGAACCGAGGTCGCCCGCCGCGGTGTCGATCACCCGGTACGGCAGCTCGACCTTGGCCAGCATCTCCTTCTCCCACTCCAGAAGGCGGGCGTGCTCCTCGCGCGCGTCCTCGGGACGGCAGTAGGAGAACATCTCGACCTTGTCGAACTGGTGGACCCGGATGATGCCCCGCGTGTCCTTGCCGTACGACCCCGCCTCGCGCCGGAAGCACGACGACCACCCGGCATAGCGCATCGGGAGGGACTTCCCGTCGAGGATCTCGTCGGAGTGGTAGGCGGCCATGGGGGCCTCCGAGGTGCCGACGAGATAGAGGTCGTCGGCCTCCAGCCGGTAGACCTCCGAAGCGTGCGACCCGAGGAAGCCCGTGCCCGCCATCGCCTCGGGCTTGAGCAGCACCGGGGTGATCATCGGCGTGAAGCCGGCCTCGATGGCCTGCTGCATCGCCATGTTGAGCAGACCGAGCTGCAACCGGGCGCCCGCGCCGGTCAGGAAGAAGAACCGGGCACCCGACACCTTGGCGCCGCGCTCGGTGTCGATCGCCCCGAGCATCTCGCCGAGCTCCAGGTGGTCGCGGGGGGTGAAGTCGAAGCTCGGCTTCTCCCCGACCTCCTCCAGCACGACGTAGTCGTCCTCGCCGCCGACGGGGGCGCCCTCCTCGATGATGTTGGGCACGGCCATCAGCAGCGCGTCGAGCTCCTTGGCGAGCTTCTCGGCCTCGGCCTCGGCGCCCTTCACGCCGGCCGCGAGCGTCTTGGCACGCGCGAGAAGCGCGGCCCGCTCGTCGCCGGAGGACGTGGACACCGACTTGCCGACGCTCTTCTGCTCCGCGCGCAGCGACTCGTAGCCGCTCAGCGCGCCTCTGCGGCGTTCATCCAGGTCGAGCAGCGTGTCGACGACGGAGTCGTCCTCACCGCGGGCACGCTGCGACGCCCGTAGCCGGTCCGGGTCCTCACGAAGGGTACGCAGGTCAATCACGTGACAAAGGCTACCGATGTCCGCCCGGCGCTCGCGCGCCTATTGCGGCCGGATGTGATCTGTTACACCTGTCCCGTACGGATCCTGGTGATCCAGTCGGCCGCCTCGGCGAAGTCGGAGTCGGTCGTACCCCTCTTGAGTTGCGGCGAGAGCCCGTCCGCCCGGGGGTAGCTGCCGAGGAAGCGCACATCGTCGGAGAGCCTGCGCAGGCCGGAAAGCGCCTCGCCGACGCGCTCCTCGACGACATGCCCCTCGGCGTCGAAGTGGAAGAAATAGCGCCCGATGCCGTCGCCGGTCGGACGCGACTCGATGCGGGTCAGGTTGACGCCGCGTACCGAGAACTCGCTCAGCATCTCCAGCAGCGCGCCCGGGTGGTCGTCGCGGAGGAAGGCGACCAGAGAGGTGCGGTCGGCCCCCGTGGGCTCGGGCAGCGCCCCCGGCCGGGAGACGCGGACGAACCTCGTGACGGTGTCGTCGCGGTCGCCCATGCGCGACGCCAGCTCGACCAGCCCGTAGTGCTCGCCCGCGATGGCGGGGCCGATCGCGGCGTCGTACGGGGAGCCGGACATGGAGACCTCAAGCGCGGCGGCGGCCGTCGACGGCGCGGCGACGACCACGGCGTCGGGCAGCTCGCGGGCCAGGAAGTTGCGGCACTGGGTGATCGCGGCGGGATGGGTGTAGACCCGCTTGATGTGAGGCATCGCGGTGCCGGGCCGTACGAGCAGCGAGAACTCCACGGGCAGCAGCAGCTCGGCGGTGATCAGGAGAGGTTCGCCCCAGGCCAGCTCGTCGAGCGTGACGGTGATCGCGCCCTCGACGGAATTCTCCAGGGGGACCACGGCGCCGTCGGCCTCGCCACTCCGCGCGGCTTCCAGCGCCGCCGTGACGTTGGCACAGGGCAGGCGCTCGGAGTCCGGTGCGAGGATCCGCAGGGCCGCTTCACAGAAGGTGCCCTCGGGTCCGAGGTAGGCGAGTTTCGGCATACCAGAGAGGCTACCGGCCGGTGACCACCCCCTACCCGGCATATTTACGCCTTTTACCCGATTTTACGTGGGACGATACGGGGCTCAGCTGACGCGTCATCGGAGCCCGCTCGTACGGCCCGTCGTGGCCGGGGCGCCGCTCGTACGACGGGCGAGCAGCCACATGACGCCGATCGCGCCGAGCCCGAAGGCGTCCTGGACGATCCGCCCGGCCACGGGGCTGAGGACGGGAATCTCCGCGGCGCGCAGCGAGACGCCCCACCAAGGAATCGGCAGCACGTAATAGATCCAGGCACCCACCGGCACCCAGAACCAGGCCGGGCCACGGAGCCGGTTCCACAGGCCCACTGTGGGAGCTCCCGCGCTTGTGGCGGCTCCCGCGCTTTCAGGGGGCGGAGCGGCGCGCAGGCGGGATCCGGCGAGCGCGGCGAGGGCCACGACCATCCAGGCGAGGTGGTGGATCCACGCGACCGGCGAGAGCAGCACGGCCAGCAGTCCCGTCAACGCCACCGCGGTCATCCGGTCGCCTTCGAGCAGGGCCCGGCGGGCGTGGCGGAAGCCGTACCACGCGACGACGGCCAGCAGTGCGAGCCAGAGCACCGAAGTGATCCACCCGGGCAGGTAGAGGCGGAGCAGCATCCCACGGATCGACTGGTTGGTCGTGGAGGTGTTGGACCCCACGCGGTCGGAGTCCAGCAGGGCGGAGAACCAGAAGTCGGCGGCGTCGTGCGGGATCACCAGAAAGGGCAGCACCGTCAGCAGCGCCGTGGTGAAGGCGGCCATGAAGAAGGTCTTCCGCTGCTCGGGCACGCCGTCCTTCCCGAACCCGGTGATCAGCAGATATATCAGGAAGACACCGGGTGTGAGCTTGACCGCCGTGGCGAGCCCGATCAGCATGCCGCGCGGCCACCAGGGCCTGCGGGCCACGCAGTCGACCAGGCAGAGCATCACCAGGAGGATGTCGACCTGGCCGAAACGGACCTGATCCCTGATCGGCATCAGATACATGCACGCCACCGTGAGCACGCCGCACAGCACGGCCACCGCCCACACGCGCCGCCTCGGGCGTACGAGATGCTCGGCGCGTGCCAGAAGCTCCCGGAAGCTGTACCAGACCGTCACGGTGAGGCAGGCGAGGACTCCGAGTGTCCACACCCACTGGGCCACCGGCCACGACATCGCGGCGAGCGGAGTGGCCAGCAGCGCGGCGATCGGCGGATAGGTGAACGGCAGCAACTGGGGCGCGGGGGTGATCACGTCGTAGACCGGGAGCCCCAGCAGGACGCTCTCGCCGCCGGTGCGGTAGACGTCCAGGTCGACCAGGCGCTGATCCGCGGGATTGGTCAGCCAGTAACTCACCAGCGGAACCGCGGCCACGCCGATGATCAGCAAGACGAGCGGCCATGTCCACCACCGCCGCCCGGCCACCGCCACCTCACCAGTCCCCACGACGTGGCAGGCTACCGCCTGCCCTCGCGAAACCTGGTCCGCGGTCGAATCCCCGCTTCCGGCCGGTCGTCCACAAGATGATCTTTGAGCTGCGAAGAAGGCCCGGGGTTCTGGCTAAGGTTTCAGGCGAAGTCGTCCTCAGAGGGTGGAAGCGAGGTTCCCGTTGCACACGCGAGACGCCACGACCCACCCCGTCCCGCCCCCTCGCGTGGGTCGCGAACAACCACCCCGCGATCTCTCCCGGGCACAACCCCAGCGCCAAGGAAGCTCTCGACTCCGAAGATGGCCCGACCCCGAGACCCGGCGGCCCGGCGGCCCGGGTCATCAGGGGCTCTTCCAGCCGCGGCGCGAGCGTCGGGGGGGTCCTCGGTTTCCGGCGTGGTCTGGGCGTGCTCCGCGTGCCTGGGGGGTGATGGTGTGCGTCCTCGCGTTGGTGGCTCTATGGGGCGGTGCGGCGCAGGCGGCTTCGCGTGGCGGTGCTCCGGCGAGCGCCCTCGTGGCGCCGTCGCGGCATGTGGTGCTGGTCGGCGTCCCCGGGCTGCGGTGGGCTGATCTCAGCGAGACCGGCACGCCGAACCTGTGGGCGCTGGCCGGGAAGGGCGCGTCGGCGTCGATGTCGATCCGCGCCTATCCCCGGCCGAACCATCCGAGCACCTGTCCCGTCGCCGGGTGGCTGACGGTCTCGGCCGGCCAGCGGGCGGGCTCGGAGGCGAGCGAGTGTGCCCTCCCCCCGGCGCCGCAACGGTCCGCAGACGGCTCGGCGACCGTGCCGGGGTGGGCCGAGCTGGCGGCCTTCAACGCCGCCACCTCCTACCGCGCCACGATCGGCCTGCTCGGTCAGGCCGTACGCGACGCCGGGGGCACCGTGGCGGCCGTCGGCCCCGGAGCCGCGCTCGGCGCAGCCGACAAAACCGGGAAGATCTCGAAATATGCCGACAGCGCCGGTGCTCTCGGCGACCTGAGCCGGTACGCGCTGGTGGTGGCCGACGTCGACGACCTCGCCCGAGCCTGGATCACCCAGCCGGGGGCGACCGCGACCGCGACGCCCCCCGACCTGACCCGGCGGGCCCGCGCCCAGGCGGTGGCGGGCGCCGACCGCCGGGTGGGCGAGATCCTGCGGCTGCTGCCCGCCGGAGCCACCACCCTCGTCGCCGGCCTGTCCGACGCGTCCGCCTCCTCACACCTCCACGTCGCCATGGCCGAGGGGCCGTCCCCGGCCGGGGCACCGTACCGCCGTGGCCACCTGACGGCCTCGTCGACCCGCCAGGATGCCCTGGTCACCGTCACCGACCTGACGACCACGGTTCTCGGGCTGCTCGGCGCGCCCGTTCCCGAGGGATCCGTCGGACGCCCCTGGATGTCCGGCGGCGCGGCATCGCCGTCCGTCTCGGACAGCGTCAGGGAGCTGTCCGACGCCGACCTGGCCAGCCAGGTCCTCGTCAAGGTGCGCGCGCCCTTCTACGCGGTCCTCGTCACCGTCCAGTTGCTCTTCTACGGCCTCGCCGCCCTCGCCGTCCGCCGCCGCTGGGGTGGTACACGGGTTCTGGCGGCCACGCGGGTTCTGGCCGTGGCGAGTGGCGCGGTGGCGGTGTCGACGTTCCTGGCGCAGCTCGTTCCCTGGTGGAACCTGCCCCACCCGATGGCCGCCCTGATCCTCACGATCATGGGCTTCGCCGGGCTGACGGCGGCGCTCGCCTTCGCCGGGCCGTGGCGTGCCCACGTGCTCGGCCCCCTCACCGTGGTGGCGGGCGTGACCTCCCTCGCGCTCCTGATCGACGTGATGACCGGGTCGCGCCTCCAGGTGAACGCCGTCACCGGCTACGAGCCGGTCACCGGCGGCAGGTTCTACGGCTTCAGCAACATCGCCTTCGCCGTGTACGCGACGGGCACGATCCTGGCTCTCGCCGGAGTGGCGCAGGTGCTCATGGAGCGCGGGCGACGCGTGACCGCCCTGTCCGTCTGCCTCGCGTACGGCCTGCTCGCGATCTTCGCCGACGGGTGGCCCGCGTGGGGCGCCGACTTCGGCGGGGTGCCCGCGTTCGTCCTCGGCTTCGCGGTGTTCTTCATGATGCTCGCCGGCCGGCGCGTGACGGCGGGCAGGCTCGCGCTCGTCGCCGTCGCCGGGGCGGTCCTCATCAGCGTGATCGCGCTGGCCGACTGGCTGCGTCCGAGCGACCAGCGCACGCATCTGGGGGCGTTCGTCCAGCAGGTGATCGAGGGCGAGGCGCTGCCTGTCATCGGCCGCAAGCTGAGCTCGATGCTCGGCACGCTCGGAAACTGGCAGCTCACCGCGCTCTCGCTGGCTGCGCTGGCGTTCCTCTACCTCGTGCTGGCCCGCCCGTCGCGGTGGGGCGCCTCGGCGCTCAGCCTCGCCTACACGCGTGCCCCGGCGCTGCGGGCCGGGTTGTTCGGCGTGCTCACCACCGCGCTGGTCGGCTTCCTGATAAACGACTCCGGCATCGCGATCCCGGCCATGGCGCTCACGGTCGCGGTGCCGCTGACCCTCGCCGCGTCGATCCGCGCGCTCCAGCGCTCAGGGCCCACCACACCAGGACGACCGTCAGCGCCAGCAGGATCCACGGCACCACCTGACCCCGCACCACCGTGACCAGCCATCGGAGATCGAGAGGCTGGTCGTCCTGGCGTGCCGGAAGGTACGCCAGGGAGAGGACGGCCAGGCGCGCGACCATGAAGCCGTCGAGGGCCGTCGCCGATACCGTCGCCAGCAGCGCGAACGCCAGCCCGTCGTACCAGGGAAGGGCGTACGGCGTGGCGAACAACCAGGCGACGACCACCCCCACGGCCACCCACGCCCCCTCACTTCCACCGGGCGGCACCTCACTCCTCCCACCAGGCGACACCTCGGTGCCGAGACGGAGGAGGGAGGCGGCGATCAGGGCGAGGAGGAGGAGCGATCCGATCTGGATCCAGACGCGATAGGCGCCCGAGCCGAAGAGTGCCTGGAGGCCGCCCTGGACGAGGTGCCAGGGGGTGGCCCACGAGATCGACTTGCTGGCGTGCAGCACCTGGTCGAGCGAGTGCGGACCCGCCAGCAGATAGGCCACCAGCACGGTGAGCGTCGCCGTGCCCGCCACGACCGCGAGCTTCCTCGGCTGCCGCCGCAGCTCCCATGCCGGGCCGAGCGCGACCAGCCCCGCGTTGACCTTGACCGCGATGGCCAGGCCCAGCAGCGGCCCTGTGGCCCACCAGCGCCTGCCTCCCACGGTGACCAGCGCGGCGACCGCGAAGACGACGGCCAGCGTGTCGACGTGCATCCCCGCGACCAGTTGGTAGATCACCAGGGGGTTGACCGTCCACAGCAGCGCCGTGCGAGCCTGCCGCGCCCGGTCGTCCCTCGTGAACCTGTGGAGCAGCAGCGCCGTGGCGACGAAGGCGGCGGCGTTCACGACGGCGAGCACGAAGACGATCAGGCGAACCGAGTCGCCGCCGATCAGGCCCGCCAGAGCCTGCACGGCCGTCGCGACCGGGCCGTACACGCTCGGCTCCTCCTGCCAGGGTCTTTCGACCGCATTCGCCACCGGGTCTCCGCGCAGTGCGATCGCGCCCGTGGCGTAGGGATCGTGGCCGAGGGCCGCCATCCGGCCGTACGCCGCGTAGTTCAGATGGTCGGCCGACCCGGACGGCGGCAGGAAGGCCAGGACCGCGACGGCGAGGCATCCGGCGAGCAGGAGCCTGCGGGGATCGGGTGCCCAGCCGCGCCGCGCGGCGATCAGCCCGGCGCCGAGACCGAGGGCGCCCAGCACGATGGCCACCGCCTCCATGGCGATGACCAGGTGGCCGCCGGGGTGCGCGCCCAGGGAGTAGGGCGGCTGCCACGCGGGCCCGCGCAGCGCGGGGACCACGGCCGACGGGCCGAGTGCCCCGATGGCGATCGTGACGGCGACGCTGAGCGCGATGCCCGCGACGGCGACCACCGCCGGCCCGCCACGCCCCCGCATCACGTCCCGATCCACCGGACGATTCCAGCACACCCCGCGACCCGCTCGCGCCACCTCACCGGCGCAGCGCTCAGCCCGCTCCAGCCCCATCGATGGCGCGCGACCTTTCAGGCGGTTTCAACGCTTCACTTGGACGTGAGGTGGTCGGTCAGCGGGGGGTGTTCGTGGGGCGCTTCAGGGTGGTGAGGACGTGTTCGCGGGTGGCCAGGGCGAGGGCTACGTCGCGGAACTGGCGGGCGCGGTGGAGCTGCGCGTGCCAGTCGGTGCCGGTGGCGCGATGCGCCATGTCGACCTCGACCTCGACGACCCGGAATCCCTTGCGGACCAGGTCGATCGTCAGGCCGGTCTCGACGCCGAACCCGTGGGCCAGCGGACGCGCCGCCTCGAACGCCGCCCTGGTCAGGCAGCGTTGCCCGTTGAGCGGCTGGCCGGCCGCGAAGCCGGAGGCCCGCTTGATGCCCTCGCGCGCCAGCCGTACGACGAAGCCGTGGCCGCCCAGCTTGACGCGGGTGCTGAACGCGGCGATGGTCATGTCGGCCGAACCCGCGCGGACCGGCGCGATCAGCCGCGCGGCCTCACCCGCGGTGTCGCCCAGATCGGCGTCGAGGAAGAGCAGGTGACGGGCCTGCTCGTCGTCGAACAGGCGCACGGCTTCCGCGCCGCTCTCCATCGCCGCGGCCTTGCCACGGTTGCGGCTGTGGCGCACGACGCGCGCGCCGGCGGCCTTGGCCACCCGCCCCGTGTCGTCGAACGAGCCGTCGTCGACCACCACGACCAGGTCGACCCCGGGGATGGCCAGGGCGGCGGTCACGGTGGCGCCGATGCGGTCGGCCTCGTCCTTGGCCGAGATGATCACCGCTGTGTCCGGCTTCGCGGATGGGTCGCTCATCGCTCCTCGTCCGATTGGCTGCCGTTGACGACCGGTCGACGCTAGCCCGGATGCTCCGCCGTGAGCAACTCCGCAGGGATGGTGTCGTGCACGGTGAACACCGAGTCGAGACCGGTCACCTGGAGGATCTTACGGACGGCCGGACGCGGCGAGGCCACCTCCAGCCTGCCGCCGCGTTCTCGCATGCGCTTGAGTGCGGACAGCAGCACGTTCATGCCCGTGGAGTCGCAGAACTCCACCCCGGACATGTCTATGACGACCCTGTTGGGCCCGGTCTCCAGCAGGCGGGTGAACTCCGCCTGAAGACGAGGCGCGGTATATAGGTCGATTTCGCCGACGACCGTCAAGATGGCGTGATCGGCATGTGATCGAGTCGAGACCTTGAGCTCCACAGCGGGCACACTAGCGCCGTACCGCCCTCGGGTCACGCTCTACCGCGATAACCGAAGAGTCGTCCGCCCTTAGTTCCCCGTTTCCGCCCCACGAAAACGCTGAGTACGCAAAGCTTAACGCTATGCGACACCGGCTCGGCCGGAAGGGGGGGAGGCCCGAAACCTCCACGTCCGGTCATCACTTCGACAAGGAGGGGCGGGCGTGGAACGCGACGGGCCCGACAGCGCGAATGAACAGTGAGATCCCTGAGGATCCCCAGCGACAATGCATGCGCGAGCGACTGGAAGCCATCCTCGCCCGCACCGACAGGGCCCGCGCCTGGGGGGACGCGGCCCTGCCATTCCAGTCCCTGATCAACAGAGATGGTTACGTTCCGATCAAGACACGCCTGCATGTCGACGATCTGGACATGCTCGTGGGCGCGCGCGCGGAGTTGCTGTGCTTCTCCGAGCTCGGCCTGCGCCTGCTCGACCTGCACCAGCCCCGTGACGCAGGCGGCATCACGAGCGACGCCGCTCACCCGATCCTGCGCTGCAGGAGCTGCATGTGGCGCTGGCCGTGCCCGACGTTCCGGGCGATGTCGGAG
The DNA here is from genome assembly GCF_040649355.1 of Sphaerisporangium sp. NPDC049002. NCBI lineage: Bacteria > Bacillati > Actinomycetota > Actinomycetes > Streptosporangiales > Streptosporangiaceae > Sphaerisporangium > Sphaerisporangium sp. NPDC049002. Next base: position 15,305 of record NZ_JBEZFH010000064.1, read on the forward strand.
GCGCTCGACGCGCTCCCCTTGTACGAGCGTGCGAGTCCGGCCTCCGAGTACGCCTCGGCCGAGTACGCCGCCTCCGGATACGCCTCGGCCGAGTACACCTCCGCTGAGTTCGCCTCGGCCGAGTACGCCTCCGCGCCGGGCGACGACTGTCGCGAGACCTACCAGGGCACGGGCGACTACTCCGGACCGAGCAGCCCCCTCGACACGAACACCTCGTTCCGCCTGAACGGGGCACTCGGCGCCAAGGGGTCCATCGACATCTCCGGCTACAGGTTCACCGGCGGCCCCGCCGAAGGCCCCCTGACGGGTCTCCAGAACGGCACGTCAGGCCGCCGGACCGCAGACCGGAAGCATGATCTCGAAACGGCAGCCCGCGCCTTCGTTGACGACGGCGATGGCCCCTTCATGCGCTTCGACGATTCCGCGCGCGATGGCCAGGCCGAGTCCCGCTCCCCGATCGGGGCCAGGGGTCCGCGCGGCCTCGCCCCTAAAGGCCACTTCGAAGACCCGTGGTAGGTCGTCCTCGGGGATGCCCCCGCAGCAGTCCGCCACCGAGAGGCGCACGGTGCCCATGTCGGCGACCGCGCGTACAACCACGGTGCCGTCCTCCGGGGTGTGCCTGATCGCGTTGACCACGAGGTTGCGCAGGGCACGCCCCAGCTCGGCGGCGTCGGCGTACACCGGGAGCACCGGCTCGGCCTCGCCCTCAAGGCGCACTCCCCTGGCCCTGGCCAGGGCCTCCACCCCCGCGAGCGCGTCGGCCACGAGGTCGCCGAGCCCGATGCGCCGCGGGGAGAGCCGTAGCGCGCCCGCGTGGATGCGCGAGAGTTCGAAGAGGTCGTCGACCATGTGGGACAGCCGGTCGACCTCCACCCTGATCTGGTTGTGGTAGCGGCGCACGGTCGCGGCGTCGTCCACGACCCCGTCCTCCAGCGCCTCCACCATGGCGCGCATGCCCGCCAGCGGAGTACGGAGGTCGTGGCTCACCCACGCGACCAGCTCGCGCCGTGCGCCCTCCAGGGCCCTCTCACGCTCCCGCCCCGCGCGCAGCCGCTCGTACGCCTGGTCCAGGGCCCTGGAGATGGTCTCCAGCTCCGCCGGGAGCCGGCCGGGCGGCGGGATGAAGTCACGCGACGGCGAGACGGCCTCCACGGCGGCCACGAGCCTCCTGCTGGCCGCGACCACCTGCCGGGCCACCACCATGGCGACCCCGAGCCCGACCAGCCCGGCGACGGCGACGACGGTGAGGACGACGTTCTTGGGATGCCCGTCGATGATCATCTCGATGGTGATCGCCACCACCCCGGCGAGCGTGGCCGTGACGGTGACCACCGCGACCACGGCGAGCATGATGCCGATCGAACGTCCACGCAGCAGCCACAGGCCCGCTAGGCCGGCCCCGCCGACCAGTAGCCCCAGGCCGGCGGTGACGGCGACGATCTGGAGGATCACGGGCCCTCCACAGTGACCGGAGCCGTGAGGGCCATCACGGCCGTTCGCCGCCCGTGTCGTCCTCGACCGGCTCGTACCGGTACCCGACTCCCCACACCGTGACGATGCGTCGGGGCGCGGTCGGGTCAGGCTCGATCTTCTCCCGGAGCCTGCGGACATGGACGGTCACCGTGGAGGTGTCGCCGAACGACCATCCCCACACCTGGCTGAGCAGCGCGGCCCGGCTGAACGCCTGACGCGGGTTGCGCATGAGGTACGCCAGCAGGTCGAACTCGCGGGCCGTGAGGGTGATCTCGTGCTCGCCCAGCCGTACCTCATGGGCCCCCACGTCCACCAGCAGCTCTCCGTCGCGCAGCACGCCCGTACCCGACGTGACCAGCGCACCGCGCGCCCGCCGCAGGACCGACTGCACGCGCAGGGCCAGCTCACGGGGGCTGAACGGCTTGGTGACGTAGTCGTCGGCGCCCGTTTCGAGGCCCACGACCCGGTCGATCTCCTCGCCGAGGGCGGTCAGCATGATCACTGGGACCGGCCAGCGCTCCCTGAGCCTCTTGCAGACCTGGAGGCCGTCCATGCCGGGAAGCATCAGATCGAGGACGAGCAGGTCGGGCGGGTTGGCGAGGGCCCTGCGCAGCGCCTCGGCGCCGTCGCCGACGCTCTCGACGATGTGCCCGTCGCGTTCGAGGTACTTGACGACCACCTCGGCCACGGTCGGGTCGTCGTCCACCACGAGGATCCGAGGTCGGGGCGTCACGCTCATCACCCCACGGTAGGGCTGATCCGGCCGCCCACACGACTCGCGTCACTACTTCGTAAGACGGATGCCGGCTCGTGAGACCGATACCGGCTCGTAGAGCCGGCTGCCGGGCCCAGAGGTCACGATCTCGACCAGAGATCGTCGTGCGCTCGCGGCCGGGCCCCGTGCGACGTACCTTCTGGATATGGCCCGCATCGTTCTTTCAATCCTCGGCGTCGTGCTCGCACTCTACGTGGTGTTCGGGCTCGTGCTCCCGCTCGTCCTGGGGATCTTCAAGCTCCTGCTCGTCATCGCCGTCGTCGCCCTTGTGGCCGTCGCCGCCGTCACCGTCGTCGGAAAGCTGTCGAACAAGTAGGATGACCGGCTTCCCCACCACCATCGCGCTGCTCGCGCAGCTCCTCGCCTGGCCGACCAGCCCGGCGACGCTGACGACGGCCGGGCTCGTGGGGGTCACCCTTCTGCTTTTCGCCTGGGCTCTCGGGCGGCTGGCGTCGGCGCCCGCGGTCGCTGTGGCCTCGGGTCACCGTCCGCGGGCCGCGCACACCGTCTTCGTACGGATGCTCCACCCGGCCGCCGCCGGTCGCCCACGCCCCAGAGCGCCATCCTCAGGCCCCGCGCCCGTCTAGCGTCCCGGTAGTCGTGCCGCTCACGGGCGCTTTCGTCATGTTCATCCACATAGACGAAGGGGCTTGTCCCGCCATGTTCGACACCGTCATCGACTCCGCCTACCGGCTCATCAACGGCCTTGGATCCCTCACGGGCGCGGCCTTCGCGATCGTCCTGTTCACCCTGGCCGTGCGCCTGCTCCTCCTGCCGCTCAGCGTGCGGCAGGCGAAGGCCCAGAAGGCGCGCCTGCGCCTCGCGCCGCAGGTCGAGGCGCTGAGGAAGCGCTTCGCCCGCGACCCGGAGCGGCTCATGCGGGAGACCTCCAAGCTGTACGCCGCCGGGGGGACGTCGATGTTCGCGGGCATCATGCCCGGTCTCGCCCAGGCGCCGTTCCTCATGATCACCTACCGGGTGTTCGTCTCGGCGACCATCGCCGGGCACCCCAACCTCCTGCTGGCCCAGAGCGCCCTCGGCGTTCCGCTCGGCGAGCACTTCGCCGCCGTGCTCGCGGGAAGCGGCCTGTTCAGCCCGGCCGCGCTGGTCTTCCTGGGGCTGTTCGCGGTGCTCGCGGCCCTGGCGTGGGTGACCTGGCGGCGCATGGGCGACGTCCAGCCCCGGGCACTGCGGCTGCTGCCGTTCGGGACCATCCTGGTCGCGGCCTTCCTGCCCCTCGCGGCGGGGCTCTACCTGCTGGTGAGCACGGCCTGGACGGCGGGAGAGCGGGCGATCCTGTATCCCAAGCCGGCCTGATACGACGCCCTCATGCAGATTGGGGTACTTGTGCGCCACTAACGTTGAATGTTGGAACGACGTGGTTTCAATCGGGAGGGTCGAACGATGAACGGTGCCGACAGCGAGGTCGGGCGGCTGGAGACGGTCATGCTCCACCGGCCGGGTGCCGAGCTCAAGCGGCTGACCCCCCGTAACAGCGACAAGCTGCTCTTCGACGGCATCCCATGGGTCGGCAGGGCCCAGGAGGAGCACGACGCGTTCGCCCAGTCGCTCCGCGACCACGGGGTCGAGGTTCTCTACCTCACCGAGCTGCTCCAGGACACGCTGGAGTACGACTCCGCACGCCAGGAGATCATCCCTGCCGTGCTGGAGGAGCGGCAGCTCGGCGACAGGCTCGCGCAGCTGACGCGGGACCACCTGGAGGAGCTCGACCCCGAGGACCTCACCCAGACGCTGATCGCCGGGCTCGCCCGCGAGGAGCTGAAGACCGGCCGTGGCCTGGTGTACGGCCTGATGGACCGGCACGACTTCGTCGTCGACCCCCTGCCGAACCTGCTGTTCACCAGGGACTCCAGCGTGTGGATCGGCGACCGGGTGGCCGTGACCAGCCTCGCCATGCCGGCCCGTACGCGAGAGAGTCTCCTGACCCGACTGATCTACACCTACCACCCGAGGTTCGCCGGGGTGGACCACCTGTACGAACCCTGGCTCGAACACGTCGAGGGCGGTGACGTGCTGCTGATGGCTCCGGGGGTCATCGCGGTGGGCACCGGTGAGCGTACGACGCCGGCGGGGGTGGAGCGCCTCTGCCGGCGCGTCTTCGCGGCCGGGCTGGCGCACACCGTGCTGGCGGTGCCGATCGCCCAGCAGCGGGCCACCATGCACCTCGACACGATCTGCACGATGGTCGACGTGGACACCGTGGTCATGTATCCGCCGGTGGCCTACTCACTCCAGGCCTACACCGTGACCTCGATGGAGAACGGCGAGCTGCGCGTGTTCGAGCCCCGCCCTTTCCTGGAGGCGGCGGCCCAGGCCATGGGCATCGAGCGGGTCAAGGTCATCGACACCGGGCTCGACCCCGTCACCGCCGAACGCGAGCAGTGGGACGACGGAAACAACACGCTCGCGCTCGCCCCGCGGGTCGCGGTGGCCTACGAGCGCAACGTGGAGACGAACGCGCGCCTGGAGGCCTCGGGGGTGAAGGTCATCCGTATTGCGGGCAGCGAACTAGGAAGCGGCCGGGGCGGCCCGCGCTGTATGTCCTGCCCTATAAGCAGGGAACGTCTAACCACACTCGCGTAGGGCGCCCATTTCGGGTGTTCTGACTTGCGAATTAAGGACAGCGACCGGGGCATGGAGGACCGCCCACACCGTGGTCACGTCACCGTCATGGCGTACGCCCCAGCGCACGGCGAGGAACTCGACGATTCCGAGCCCCCGCCCGCCGAGCGAGGAGAGGGTCGGCCGTCCCGCGCGGGGCTCCGTGGCCGCTCCTCCGTCGCTCACCGTGACCTCGAGATGTTCGTCCGCCCAGTCCCAGGTGGCCATGATCTGGCCCGATGGCAGCGGGTGGGCATGACGCAACGCATTGCTCAGCAGTTCGCTCACCACAAGAACGGCGTCTTCCACCGCGGCGGCGAACACTCCCCATGCCTCAAGATCGGCGCTGAGACGCTGGCGTGCGACGGCGACGCTGGTCGGCGCATACGGCAACAGCACGACGCCCTCACTTCCCCGTTCTCCTGCATTTCCCCCTGAGGAAAACACATCCCAGTACGACCGAAATGCCCCGTTCGATGGTTCTGGAAACCGTGCGGCGATCATTGCTTGTGCAGATTCGACACTAGATGAGTCCAGCCGTGACCTGCCCGTTACCGGTTCGGTGTGTCGGATCCGATATAGGCCGGTGCGGTGCCCAGGATGAATCTCATTCGGGTGCCCCCGCCGAGCCGCGAATGGGCGGTCACCTCGCCGCCCTGGGCGCGCGCGAGGCTGCGTGCGATGTAAAGCCCGAGCCCCACGCCGCCGAACCTGCGGCGGTCGCCGCTGTCGGCCTGGACGAACCGTTCGAAGACGCGCTCGTGGTCGTCGGGCGCGATGCCCACGCCCTCGTCGTCCACCACGAGGACGACGCGATCGCCCTCGGCCCACGCGAGCACGCGGATCAGCCCGCCGTCCGGCGAGTACTTGAAGGCGTTCTCCAGGAGCTGGGCGAGCAGGATGTCGGTGGCCAGCGCGTCGCCGTCGACCAGGGGAAGGTCGCGGGGGATGTCCACCTCCACGCGATGCCGGTCGGACAGGACGGGCATCCCCAGCGTGGCCGCGCGCACCCGTTCGCCCAGGTCGAAGCTCTCCACCCGGACCTTCAGCTCCTCGGCCCCGGCCCGCGCGCCGAGCAGCAGGTGGTCCATGAGCTGCCCCAGCGCCCGGGCCCGCTCCGCGATGGTCCGCACGGCGGAGCGGCGCTCGACGTCCGACAGCTTGTCCCAGCGCGCGTCGAGCGTGCTGGCGAACCCCTGGACCACGGTGATGGGCGTGCGCAGTTCGTGGCTGGTGGTGGCGAGGAACAGGTCCTTGGCCTCCTCCAGCTCCTTGGCGCGCGTGACGTCACGGAAGTCGACCACGATCTCGGCGGTGTCGTTGATCTCCGCGCTGACCACGTCCAGCCAGCGACCGCACGGAAGCTGGGTGGTGAGCTTCTCCCCCGGCGCGGGCAGCGGGAACGGCGGCCGGTCGCCGATCACGTCGTCGGCCCGCACCCCGGTCAGCTCCTCGGCCGCCGGGTTCCACTGGCGGACGTACCCCATGCCGTCGAGCACCGCGATGCCGTCCGCGCTGGCGTCGACGACCGCCCGCTCGTGAGCCCGCTGCCGCACGGCCTCCTGGTACGCCATCGCGTTGGCGAGCGCGATGCCGGCGTGCCCGGCCAGCAGCTCAAGCAGCTCAAGCTCGACGTGGCCGGCCTTGCGCTCGGCGAACAGCGCGTACAGCGCCCCGTACGGCCGGCCGCCGACCGCCGCGACGCCGAGCGCGATGGTGTGCAGGCCGGGCAGCTGCGACCAGATCAGATCGTCGAGCACGGCCTGGTCGCCGGTCTCCAGCAGGACGGTCTTCCCGGTCCGCAGCAGCTTGCCCACCAGGCTCGTCCGCAGGTCGGCGGTCGCGCCCCGGAGCCTGTCGGGCAGCCCGTGCGCGCTGACCAGCCGCAGGCGGTCGTCCTCGATCAGAACGAACCCGCCCGCGTCGGCCCCGGTCAACTCGGTGAGGCTTCCCGCGATGCGGTCGAGGACGGATGACAGCTCCAGCTCGGCGTTGATGTCGCCCACCACGTCGGTGAGCCGCCGGACGAGCCTCGCCCTGCGGGCGCCCCGGTCGCGGGCCGCCGAGTCGTTCTCCAGGGAGTGGTAGACGCTCACGTAGCCGAGCAGCGCGCCGGCCTCCGAGCGCAGCGCGCTCAGGTCCACGCCCACGTCGACGAGCGAGCCGTCGCTGCGCAGGCGCTTGGTGCGCAACGAGACGGGCCCTCCCGTGCGGACCCGTTCCAGCACGGCGTTGTGCTCCACCACCAGCTCGTCGGGGACGAGCGGTGCCCTGCGCCCGGTCATGTCGCCCGCGGTCCAGCCGAACAGGCGCTCGGCGGCGGGGTTCCACAACAGGACGGAAAGGTCACGATCGAGGGCTACGACGGCATTCGGGGAACTCGCGAGGACAGCACGGGCAATGCCGTCATCGGCGTTCTCTACCCTGTCGTCACTCATGACCCCCATCGTGCCCGTTTTTGCCCCCGCGTCTTGGCACTTTTGATGTACGAATAGTCGCATTCGTCGGGACTGTACCCTCTCGGGGTCTTCTACGGCGCGCGGCGCGTGGCCGTCGCGGCCGGTGGGACCCTCCGCTCCTATACGCTGCCTGGTAGCGGGACCGGGAGGGGTGCGGCCATGTCGACAGGGGATCTCGAAGCCCTCGTGCGGGTGACCGCTCCCGGCTATGTGGGCGAGACCCCACCCGACGTCGCTTTCGGGATGACCGACACCCCCGTCGGGCGGCTGGCGCTCGCCGTCACCGTGCGCGGCGTGGTCGCGTGCAGCTACGAGAACGAGCACGTCGTCTTCGCGCGCATCACCCGCGAGATCGGCTCGTTCATCGGGCCCGACCCGCGGCGCCTCGATCCGATACGCCGTGAGCTCGACGCGTACTTCTCCGGCAGGCTCAGGGCCTTCACCCTTCCCGTCGACCTCCGGCTGGCCACGCCGTTCGCGCGTACCGTGCTCCAGATGACGATGGCCGTGCCCTACGGAAGCGTCACGACATTTCCCGAAATCGCCGAGCGCATCGGGCGGCCCCAGGCGCTACGCGCGATAGGCAACGCGCTGACCGCCAACCCGGTCTGCGTCATCGTCCCGTGTCACCGGGCGATCGAGTCGCAGGGGCATCCCGGAGGCTACGCCGGAGGCCTCGCCGCCAAGCAGTTCCTCCTCCGCCTCGAAGACCCCGCCCGCTGAACGCCTGCCCGAGCAGCGTCGCCAGCGCGGCGACGACGAACGCGGCGAGCGCGGCGTTCATCCAGACCTGCCGCTCGAAGCCGATCGCGCCTCGGAGCGCCGTCCAGACCGAGTCCCACCACGCCACCGTCGGCGTCGCCGTGACCAGCCAGTACGCCACGAAACCGAGCACCCACGGCACGACCATCCCCCACCGCGAGGGCGCCCCCGCCGAGGTGTCCCACCTGGCGGCCCCGCCGAGCAGGAAGTAGTCGACCACGAGGACGGCGAACATCGGGACGAAGACCGCGCCGATGACGCCGAGGAACGCCCCGTAGGATTTCACGTCGGCGAAGAGCGCGATGACGGTGGTGAGCACGCCGACGACGATCGAGAAGACGCGCCGGTCCACCCTAGGCAGGAGGTTCTGCAGGGACATCGCCGTGGAGTAGACGTTGGCGAACGACTGGTCGGCCTCGCGCAGCACCAGGATTCCGAAGAACAGCCCCCCGAGGGGCACCGCGACGAAGGCGTCCCACACCCGGTCGGGGTCGTTCCCGACCAGGGCCAGCGCGAGGACGCCGATGACCAGGCACGCGACCTGGGCGATCGTGTAGCCGCTGACCACCCCCGCGAAGGCCGCCCGCCCGGACCGCGAGTGCCGCGCGTAGTCGGCCGCCACCGGCACCCAGGAGACCGAGAGCGCGATCACGTAGTCGACGGCCGGGGCGAAGGCGTTCCAGTTCCCGCCTCCGAGGGTGGGTGCCTCGCGCAGCAGCGCCACCGCGAGCCACACCATCGCGACGACCACCCCCGCCGTCACGAACCGCCGGAGCAGGCGGATCGCCCCCAGCGGCCTGATCGTCAGGGCGATGGTCAGCAGCCCCGCCGCCACCACCCACACCCAGTACGGCACCGCGTCACCGAAGATCGCACGCGCCCCGGTGGCGATCACCCACAGCTCGAAGGCCCCCCAGCCGAGCATCTGCACGACGTTCAGGACCGTCGGGACGTACGAAAGCCTGGCCCCGAACAAGCCCCGCAGCAGCACCATCGCCGGCGCGCCTGTGCGCGCGCCCGGCACCGCCGCGAGGCCGACCATCACGGTGCCGATCAGGCTTCCGGCCACGGCCGCGAGGACGGCCGCGCCGAGGCTCAGCGGGACGTCGCCCAGCGGGTTGATCAGGTAGAGGGCCCCCGAGAAGCCGAGGAGGCTCACTCCGAGGTTGGCCCAGAAGGCGCCCTGGTCGAGCAGGCCCAGCGTCTTCGGGGGGGCCTCGTCGAGTGTCAGGGGGACCTCGCCGACGGCGGACGTCATCGCACGCTCCCTACGCCGGCATTACCCGGACAGGTTCATGCGGTCGGCGGCGCGCCCAGTGTCACTGGGAACCGCCCTCTCAGCCCGGTTGCGCCCGAGCTCCCGCGGTATGGATTTTGACCGAATTATTACACTCCGCCGCTAGGCGACGAAGGGCTGCCCCCCGTTTTCGGCCACCATCGGACGGCCGGCCGCGGCCCACGACTGCATGCCGCCACCGACGTTGATCGCCTCTCGGCCCACGTGGTTGAGCCACGCCGCGGCCCTCGCGGACCTGCCTCCGACCCGGCAGACGACGTAGACCGGCACGCCGGCCGGGACCTCGTCGACCCTCTGCTGCAGCGCGCCGAGCGGGATGTGGACGGCCGCCGGAGCGTGCCCCGCCAGCCACTCGTCGGGCTCGCGCACGTCGAGCAGGAAGACATCGTCGGGTACGGCCTTGGCCTCGATCTCAGGGACGTTCATGCCGTTCATTGTCCCCGCTCTGCGAGCTTTCCGTCCGCTAACGGAGGGTTGTCATTACTGACCGAGCGTTGATTTCTCCCCGAGAAGGCCCCGGTGGGCTATTTGAGAAGGCGGGACAGCCTGCGGTCGGCTAGCGGCTTCCCGCCGGTCTGGCACGTCGGGCAGTACTGCAGGGAGGAGTCGGCGAACGACACCTCCCTGATCGTGTCCCCGCACACCTCGCACTGCTGCCCGGCACGCCCGTGGACCCGCAGACCCGACTTCTTCTCGGTCTTGAGATCCTTCGCGGCGATGCCGCGAGAGCGCTCGACGGCCGCCCGCAGCGTGCTGACGATCGACTCGTGCAGGCCCGCCACCGCGTCGTCGGTCAGCGACCCCGCGATCTTGAACGGGGACATCTTGGCCACGTGCAGCACCTCGTCGGAGTAGGCGTTGCCGATGCCGGCGATCACCTTCTGGTCGCGCAGGAGCCCCTTGATGCGGGTGCGGCTGCCGCCGAGGATGCCCTTGAGCACGTCCACGGTGAACTCGGGCGCGAGCGGATCGGGGCCGAGGCTCGCGATGCCGGGAACCTCGCCGGGGTCGCGGACGACGTAGACCGCGAGCCGCTTCTGGGTGCCCGCCTCGGTGAGCTCGAATCCGGGCTGCCTGCCGTCGTCGCCGGGCGCGAACCGCACGCGGGCCGCGAGGGGGCCCTTGCCGGGACGTACGGGCTTGGCCCCGGAGAAGTCGTCGCGCCAGCGGAGCCAGCCGCCACGGGCGAGGTGGGTGATGAAATGGAGCCCGTCGCAGTCGAGGTCGAGGAACTTGCCGTGACGGGCGACACTCGTCACCGTCAGCCCTGCCAGCGAGGTCACCGGCGGGTCCACGGTCTTCAGCGCCTGGAAGGCCACCACGTCGACGGCGGCGACCGGGCGGCCGACGGCCCGTTCGCGCAGGAACTCGGCGAGCGACTCCACCTCGGGAAGCTCGGGCATGCCATCACACTAACCGCTCGCGAGGACCCGCGACGCGCGCCTGGGCGGTACCCACAGCGCGCGTCGCGCCTGCTCCTCGGCTCGGCGCGCGTCCGCTCTCCTCGGCTCGGCGCGCGTGTCGCGCCTACTTGGTGAGGACGTCCTCCGGCACCGGCTTGTCCTCGGCCAGGGCCTTGAAGAGCCGCAGAGCGCGCTCGGTGTCCCACTTCACGACGGAGGCGCCGTTGATCGTGGGCAGCGAGCCCACGGGCACGGCGGTGGCGATCGGATCGCCGCTCATCGCGAGCCCCAGCGACAGCATGTCGAAGGCTCCCGTGCCCGGGTCGACCGCCACCGAATCGGTCGCGCTCATCGCCAGCGGGATCGAGCGGAACGGGTTGACCAGGACGCCCGGGCTCGCGGCCTTCTTCACCACGGCGCCGAAGAACTGGCGCTGGCGCTGGGTGCGGTCGAAGTCGGGCAGCGCGCCGGTCGCGCGGGTGCGGACGTACCCAAGGGCGGTGCCGCCGTCCATGTCCTGGCAGCCCTTCTTGAGGTTGATGCCGGCCTTGTGGTCCTTGATGTTCTGCTTGACGCAGATGTTGACGCCGCCGATCGCGTCCACGATGCCGACGAAGCCGCCGAATCCGATCTCCATGTAGTGGTCGACGCGGATGTCGGTGACCTTCTCGACCGTCTTGGTCAGCAGCTTGGGGCCGCCGAAGGCGTACGCGGCGTTCAGCTTGTCGCTGCCGTGCCCGTCGATGGGGACGTAGGAGTCGCGGGGCAGGCTGACGAGGGTGGGCTTGCCGCCACCGCTCGGGATGTGCAGGAGCATCATCGTGTCGGTGCGCTTGCCGACAGCCCGGCCGGTGGCGAGCTTCTTGCGCTGGGCGGCCGTCAGCCCGGCCCGGCTGTCGGAGCCGACCAGCAGCCAGTCTTCGCCGGGGGTGGCAGCGGGACGGCCGTCATAGTCGGTGAGCGACTCGACGCTGGTGATGCGGGAGTTGATCCAGAAGAACCCGACCAGGCCGAGCACGAGCAGCACCACCAGCAGGATCACGAGGATCCTGACCACCAGACGGCCCGTCCGCCTCGGGCCGCGGGCCTTCGGCTCGGCGGCCCCGGGGCCGCCGGACGGATGCGTCTTGGGCGTCTCCGGGCTCGACAGGGGCCGGATCGGCGCCTGGCCGGACCGCGGCTTGCCGTACACGCGCGATCTCCCCTTGGAGGGCTCTCCGGAAGCCGGTGCCTCCCCGCCTCCGGGGAAGGCCTGCTGGCGGGTTCGCTCCTCGTCCTCGGAGCCGGCCCGGCCGCCCCGGTCACGCGAGCCCTGCGGGAAGCGGTGCGCCGGCTGACCCGCCGAGTAGGGCTCGTCACCGTCCCCGCCCGCCGGCGGATACGCCCCTTCGCCTCCGGCTCCGGCCGGACGGCGCAGAGCCCGGGTCGGCCCCTCGTGGGACCCCTTCTCGTCGGACCCCCCCGACCGGTCTCCAGGCCAATCGCCCACGTTGTCGTCCCCGTCCTGTGGCTAGAGCCGCTTTGCTTTCGAAGCTACGCCGTCGCGTCTACGCGGGGCGTTCCGTCACCAAGCTTTTCTCATGTAAAAGTACGCAGAGTCACAGTAAGTCACCAATGTCGTGCCGCGGGAAACATTGGTCGAGCCTGGACCGTTACGGTTATCGACGACCTCTAGCGAAAGGACAGTCGTGTCCGCTCCCGACCCGTGGAGTACATGCCCGTGCCACGGCACGGGCCCAATTCAATCGGGGATGGCAGACCAGTGACCATGGTTCTCGGTCTGCCGGCCGTACTACTTCTCACCCTCGCGACCGGCTACTTCGTCGCGCAGGAGTTCGCGTTCATCGCGGCCGACCGGTCGACCCTCCGGGAGCAGGCCGCAGCGGGCGACGCCGCCGCCGAGCGGGCGCTCAAGGTCACCGGAAGGCTCTCGTTCATGCTGTCGGGCGCGCAGCTCGGCATCACCGTGACCACACTGCTCGTGGGCTTCGTCACCGAACCCGCCCTCACCCCGCTGATCAGCCCTGGCCTTTCCGCCCTGGGCGTCCCGGAGGCGGTGGTCCCCGGCATCGCGGTGGCCCTCGGCCTGGTGATCGCCACGATCGTCCAGATGGTACTGGGTGAGCTGATCCCCAAGAACCTCGGAATCGCCCGGCCCGAGCCGGTCGCCAAATGGCTTTCCAGGTCCACGCTGATCTACATGGCCGTCGCGGGCCCCGTCATCCGGCTCTTCGACGCCTCGGCCACCCGCCTGCTCCGCCTTGCCGGCGTGGAGCCGGTGGAGGAGGTCGAGCACGGTGCCACGCCGGAGGAGCTGTCGCGCATCATCGCCGAGTCCGAGGCCGCCGGGGAGCTTTCCGAGCGCCTGTCGGACCTGCTGGAGCGCGCGCTGGAGTTCGGCGACCGCACCGCCGAGGACGTCATGGTCCCCCGGCCCCGGGTGGTCTCGCTCCGCGCCGGACGGCCCGCGTCCGACCTGCTGGAGGCCGTGAAGTCCTCGGGCCACTCCCGCTACCCCGTGCTGGGCGCGGACGGCGGCGACGTCGTCGGGGTGACCGGCCTGAGCGAGCTGCTTCGCGGCGAGTCCTACGACGAGCCCATCGAGCGCATCACCGGCGCGCCCCTGCTCGTGCCCACCACGCTGCCGCTGCCCGCGCTGCTGGAGCGCATGCGCACGGCCGGCAGCGAGCTGGCGTGCGTCATCGACGAGTACGGCGGGCTCGCCGGCGTCGTGACGATGGAGGACCTCGCCGAGGAGCTCGTCGGCGAGCTGATGGACGAGAACGACCCCGAGCCGGACGAGGCCGTGGCCCAGGACGACGGCACCTGGGACGTGCCCGGCACCCTGCGGCTGGACGAGGTCGAGCGCGCGACCGGCCTGGGGCTTCCCGAGAGCGAGGACTACGACACCGTGGCCGGCCTGATCATGGCCCGCCTCGGCCGCCTGGCCGAGCCGGGCGACGAGGTCACCGTGCCGCTGACCACCGAGCGGGACCTCCTCGACGAGGACGAGCCCGCCGAGAAGCACGTCCTGCTCACCGTGCTCGATGTGCAGCGCAGGGTCCCCGGCCGGGTACGGCTCGCGCCCCGGGTCGCCGACGCGGCGATCGTGGGCGGTGAGGCCCGATGAACACCGTGACCGCACTGCTGCTCGGCGTCGTCCTGCTGATCGGCAACGGCCTGTTCGTCGCGGCCGAGTTCGCCGTGGTCTCCTCCAAGCGGCACCGCCTGGAAGAGGCGGCAGGCGGCGGTGGCCGCCTGACCAGGACGGCCGGACGGGCCGCGCTCCGCAACGGGCGCGAGCTGTCCCTCATGCTGGCCGGAGCCCAGCTGGGCATCACGCTGTGCTCCCTGGGCCTCGCCATGGTCACCGAGCCGGCGATCGAGCACCTGCTGGAGCCGGTCTTCGGACTGGTCGGCCTTCCCGAGTCGGTGCGGGTGGGCGTCGCGTACGTCATCGCGCTGGCGATCATCACGTTCCTGCACATGGTGGCGGGGGAGATGGCCCCCAAGTCGTGGGCCCTGACCCACCCCGAGCGGGCCGCGATGGCGCTGGCGCTGCCCTTCCGCGGTTTCACGTGGATCGCCCGGCCGGTGCTCGCGACCCTCAACGGCCTGTCCAACGGGCTGCTGCGGGCGTTCGGCGTCCGCCCGAAGGACGAGCTGGCGACCACACGCACCCCGCCGCAGCTCGCGATGCTGGTGGGCGAGTCGGGCCGTATGGGCCTTCTGGACAGGGACGAGCACGACCTGCTGACCCGGGCGCTCAAAGTGCAGTCGCAGTCGGTCGAGCGGCTCATGGTGCCGATCGAGACGGCCACGGCCGTGCCGGCCGGGGCGCCGGACGACCTCGTCCGCGACGTGGCCGCGCTGAGCGGCCACCTGCGCCTGCTGGTCAACGGAGGCTCCCCCGAGGACGTGCTCGGCGTGCTGCACGTACGCGACACGCTGATCAACCCCGGCAACGCGCCTGAGAAGCTCATGAGCCCCGCTCCGCGCCTGGAGGCGTCCACGACGGTTCCGGAGGCCGTGGCGCGCCTCCAGGACGCCCACGCGCACCTGGGGCTCGTCACGGACAAGGATGGGCGGGTCACCGGCCTCGTCAGCCTCACCGACCTCGTCGGCGAGCTTCTCAACACCCGTACGGCCACCGCCGGCGCCCGCGCGAGGTAGCCGGGACGTTGGGTCAGGTGCCTTCTGGGGGCGTCGCGAGGGCGGCGGCCAGGGCGAGCGCCCCCGCGAGGCCGAAGGCGGCGCCGAACCCGGTCTGGGTGATGAGCACGCCAAGCACGGCGGGGGTGGCCGCCGCGGCCACGTTCTGCACCGTGTTCTGGCCGCCCAGCGCCCGGCCCGCCCAGGCCGCTCCGGCCATCTCGGACACGGCGGTGAACGCGAGGCCGTTGCCGCTCATCGAGATCACCAGCGCGGCGATCAGCAGCGGCGTCCCCGCCGTGGAGCCCGCCTGCACCGCGAGCGCGAGCAGGACCATCACGCTCGCGTTGACGAGCGCGAGCTGCCGCATGGGACGTACGCGGCTGCGCGCCCAGTCGGACCACCGCCCGCACAGGAGGCGCCCGCCCGCCCCCGCGAACTGCGCGACCGCCACGAGCTGTCCCGCGCTCGCGGGATGCCAGTGGCGCTCGGCCACCAGATAGGTGAGCGCGAACGTCGCCGTCGCGAACTGGGGGACGACCAGCAGCATGCTCGCCGCGTGGACGCGCCACAGCCGCGGGGAGCGATAGGGGGACTCCGTCCGCTCTCCCGGCCGGGCGCGGCCGCGCGGAGGGTCGACGACCATGGACGCGACCGCGACGGCCGTGACCAGGCAGATGCCGGCCATCGTGAGGAGGGCGGCACGCAGGCTTCCCATGGACGGCAGGACGGCGCCCGCCACGGCCACCCCGATGGGCTGCGCGGTCTGCCGCCAGCCCATCGCCACACCGCGCCGCTCGGCGGGGAACCACCCGAGGACCACCCGGCCGCTGGCGGCGTTCGCCGAGGCCCCCGAAGCGCCGGCGAGCGCGAGCAGGGCGGCGAGGGGCCCCGCGGTGGTGGTGAAGGCGGCGCAGACCAGGAACATCGTCGCCAGCCCCAGGCCGAGGGCCATCGCCAGGCGCTCGCCGTACCGGTCGGCCACCCAGCCCCAGGCGATGAGCGTGAACAGCATCCCCGCGCTCGGCGCGCCCACGACGAGGCCCGCCCGCGCCAGGCCGAGGCCCAGCTCCTCGCGGAGGACCGGGACGAGGAACGGCAGGCCGTACATGAACACGCAGCCCGCGCCCTGGGCGGCCATGCCCAGGCTGAGCATCGCCCAGCGATTCGGTGCCCTCATGCGGGCACCATAGAACCTATCTCGCCCGATAAGACAATCTGTTCCGGATTATGAGACATGTGGATGTCTTGTCAGGTGGGGATCGCGCGGGAGGAAGCATGAGGCCTGGTGACGTGCCGCGTGCAAGCACGTCGAAAGTGATCTGAAAGCCGGGCGCACTAGACAATCCGAGGTGGGCGAGCCGAACTCAGCGAGTAAAGGAAAGGACTCGGACCTCCGGCCGGGGCTTCTCTCCCCGGGTGTCACCCACTACCTTGATCGGAGCCCCTCAACCAGAGGGGTGTCCTGTGTGTCACAAGGGCCGAGTGCCGGCGGGAGCCACAGGACTTCGGGCCTTCGGGGTTTCATGTGCCGGCTCCTTGGAAGCACCAGACCCCGGAGGAGAACGAACATGACACAGAACACACAAAAGCCCCGGGCGAAGAAGCTTTCGCTTCGACCATCCGGGGATCTTGTGGGCGAGGAGGGATTTGAACCCTCACGTCCTTGCGGACACACGGACCTGAACCGTGCGCGTCTGCCGTTCCGCCACTCGCCCTCTTTGAGTGCGTGGAAAGGCTAGCACGGATCCGTGCATGCCACCGAACCCGGATACGATCCTCCTAGACGATGGAGGAAGGGAGGTACCCGGTGGGAGTCCTTCAGCGCTTCGAGCGAAGGCTCGAAGGCTTGGTTGAGGGGGCCTTTGCGCGGGCGTTCAAATCTGACCTTCAGCCGGTCGAGGTCGCCAGCGCGGTGCAGCGGGAGATGGACGAACGAGCCGCGATCGTGGCACAGGGTCGCACTCTTGTGCCCAACGACTTCGTGGTGGAGCTGTCCACGACCGACAGCGAGCGTCTGGAGGTGTACGCCGACAGCATCAGTCATGAGCTCGCCAACCTCGCCAGGGAGTACGCCAAGGAACAGGGGTACTCGTTCGTGGGACCCGTCCGGGTTCGCTTCGAGACCGCCGACGATCTGGCGGTCGGCCTGTTCCGTATCCGCTCGGGAGTCATCCGGGGGGCCACGGTCGAGCAGGACGAGATCCGGCAGCCCGTCAGCGATCTTCCCGCGAGCAAGCCGAGCGCGTTCGGCGGCCGCCCACGCCTGCTGGTGTCCACTCAGGACGACCCGCAGGGCCAGCGGTCCTATGAGCTGACCACCCCCGTGACGCTTCTCGGACGGGGCACCGACTGCGACCTGCGGTTGGTGGACCCGGGCGTCTCCAGGCACCATGCCGAGCTCAGGGTCGAGGGCACGCTTGTGGCCCTCGTCGACCTCGGTTCAACGAACGGCACTTTCGTCAACGGCCAGCCGGTACGCCGGATCGAGCTCCAGGACGGCACCCGAGTCACCTTGGGTCGCACAACCCTGGTGTTCCGGCGCGATTAAGGGTAGACAAACGGTCCATGTCCGAGCTCACTCTGCTGCTGATCCGGCTCGCGTTCCTCGCGGTGCTGTGGTTCTTTGTGATTGCCGCGGTGGGTGTGATCCGGACAGACTTGTTCGGATCACGTACGGCGGCTCCTGCAGCTGTGCGCAAGCCAACCAAACCCGCACGTCAGCCGGCGAAGCCGAAGAAGGGGGAGCCGCGACAACTGGTCGTTACCGGTGGTCCCCTCCAAGGGACCATCATCAACCTCACGGAGACGCCAATCACTATCGGTCGGGCGAATGACGCCACGCTGGTACTCAGCGACGATTACGCTTCCAGCCGGCACGCCCGGCTGTTCCCCCAGGACGGTCAGTGGATCGTGGAAGACCTCGGCTCGACCAACGGCACGTATCTCGACCGCTCCAAAGTGACCCGTCCGATGCCGGTGCACCTCGGCGTTCCGATTCGCATCGGCAAAACCGTCATCGAATTGCGCAAATGACAATCGCACTCCGCTACGCCGCCCGCTCGGACGTCGGCCTCCTCCGTGAAGGAAACGAGGACTCGGCGTACGCGAGCCCGCGCCTGCTCGCCGTCGCAGACGGCATGGGCGGGCACGCTCACGGTGAGGTGGCCAGTTCGGTCGCCATCACCGCCATGTCGTCCCTTGACCGGGACGCGTCCGGGGGTGACCTGCTCAGCGCCATCGAGGCCGCGGTGCGCGATGCCAATCGCAAGCTGCACGAGATGGTCGGCCGTGATCCCAGCCTCAAGGGCATGGGCACCACACTCACGGCGATGCTGTGGTCAGGCACCCGCGTCGCCCTTGTCCACGTCGGCGACTCCCGCGCCTACCTCCTCCGCAACGGCGAGCTGTACCAGATCACTCATGACCACACCCTGGTGCAGTCGCTTGTGGACGACGGAAGGATCACGCAGGAGGAAGCCGCCAGCCATCCACAGCGTTCGATCCTGCTCCGGGCCCTCGACGGGAGCGGCGAGGTCGATCCCGACCTCTCGCTTCGCGAGGCCCAGGTCAACGACCGCTACCTCCTCTGCTCAGACGGTCTCTCCAGCGTGGTCAGCGCGGAGACCCTGCACCACACCCTGACCACGGTCGAGGAGCCGGACTCTGTGGTCCGCCAGCTCATCGACCTCGCCAACCGGGGCGGAGGCCCCGACAACATCACCTGCATCGTCGCCGACGTGGTCGAGATCGAGGAAGGCCAGGTGGTGGCGGGAGACGCCGCGGTGGTAGGCGCCGCCGGGTCGAACCGCCTCCGATCCCAGCCTCCTGACACTCCGGCCGGGCGCGCGTCCACGATCACCGCTCCGCAGCCCGTGATCGTGGACGACCTTGACGACGAGCGTGCGGGCTCCTTGGCTTCCCTGGCTCCCGCGACGGCTCCCCAGCCCTCGGCGGGCAGCAGGAAGTGGTGCACCTTCCCGGC